>CAYYNS010000050.1:6052-8810 GCA_964473085.1 uncultured candidatus Brocadiaceae bacterium | reverse complement strand
ACCAAGTCCTGGCGCCTGGTGCGAATCCTGCGCCGCGCCAGCGAACTGGAAAGGGAGCCGGAACTCGCGCCCCAAGAGGAGCTCCAACAGCCTGGCGCAGGGGCACCCTGACGCCTCCGCATCTGCGGGTGGCTGCCATGATCATGGAACAGACAGTGCTGGATGTCGCCGACAACACCGGCGCGAAGACCGTGCGGTGTTTCAAGGTGCTCGGCAGCTCCGGTCGCCGCTACGCCCATGTGGGCGACGTCGTGGTCGGCAGCGTCCAGAAGGTCATCCCGGGCAGCGAGGTGAAGCACGGAGAGGTCGTGCGGGGCGTCGTCGTGCGCACC
This sequence comes from uncultured candidatus Brocadiaceae bacterium, assembly GCA_964473085.1. Lineage (GTDB taxonomy): Bacteria > Planctomycetota > Brocadiia > SM23-32 > SM23-32 > CAYYNS01. The sequence goes on along the minus strand of CAYYNS010000050.1, from coordinate 8,478 downwards.
AGGGCACCCATCCGCCGACCGGACGGCAGCTACGTGCGGTTCGACCGTAACGCCCTGGTCTTGATCCAGCCGGACGGGAGCCCCAGAGGCACGCGGATATTCGGCGCCGTGCCCCGCGAGCTGCGCGATAGGAACTACATGAGGATCGTCAGCCTTGCCGCGGAAGTGGTCTGAGCACAAGCAGCATGGAGGACGAGCGGCGCGATGAAGCCGAAGCTAAAGGTCCGACGCGGCGACATGGTAGAAGTGGTCGTAGGCGACTACAAGGGCAAGCGCGGCCGCGTCCTCCGTGCCATCCCCAGCGAACGCAGGGTCGTGGTGGAAGGCGTCAACATGATCTGGAAGCACGTCCGGCGCAGCCCGCGGCAGCCGCGCGGCGGCCGCATCGAGCGCGAGGCCCCCATCCAGGTCTCCAACGTGATGCTGCTGTGCCAGAACAGAGAGTGCCCGCGCCATGACAAACCCGTGCGGGTGAGGATCGTACGCAACCCGGATGGCACCAAGAGCCGCGCCTGCGTCAAGTGCAGCGCGGCTATAGTCTCGCAGTGAGCTGCGAGCAGAGCAAAAAGGCTCACGTTGATGAGCGAGAACACGCACAGTGCAGTGACGCAGGTGACCCAGCCGCGCGTGTTGGCCCGCTACCGTCAGGAGGTCGTGCCGGAACTGATGAACCGGTTCGGCCTGGGCAATCCGCTGGCCGTGCCGCGGCTCAGCAAGATCGTGCTGAACATGGGAATCGGCCGCGCCAAGGGCGACGAGAAGGTGCTCAAGGAGGCCCAGTACGTGCTCAGCGCCATCTGCGGCCAGAAGCCGGTCGTGACCAGGGCCCGCAAGAGCATCGCCGGGTTCGCCGTCAGGGCCCGTGCGCCGGTCGGGTGCATGGTCACCCTGCGCCGCCACCGCATGTACGAGTTCCTTGACCGCCTCATCAGCATCGTGCTGCCACGTATCCGCGACTTCCGCGGCCTGTCAGCGGATTCCTTCGACGGGCATGGCAACTACACCCTGGGCATCCGCGAGCACTTCGTCTTCCCCGAGGTGGACCCCGACGCCGTGGATCACGTCTACGGCATGCACATCACGGTCTGCACGACTGCAAAGGCCGACCCGGAGGCTCTGGAGCTGCTCACGCTGCTGGGAATGCCTTTCAAGCAGTGGGCCCAAGGCGATCAGCGCTTCCGAGAGCCAGAAAGCGAGGAGACGCAACAGTCCTGATATGGCGCGCAAATGCCACATCGTGAGGGCCCTGAAAAAGCCCAAGTTCGCCACGCGCCAGCGCAACCGCTGCAAGCTCTGCGGCAGGCCGCGCGGATACTTGAGGAAGTTCCAGCTCTGCCGTATCTGCTTCCGGAACCTGGCCAGCAGGGGCAACATCCCGGGCGTGCGCAAGGCTAGCTGGTGAGGCGGCGCCCCGCCCAACAAGAGGTGAGCCTGAGGTGATGACAGATCCTGTTGCCGACATGCTGACGCGCATCCGTAATGCCCTAAAGGCCAGGCAAAGCACGGTAAAGATGCCTTCCAGTAAGCAGAAGGAGGGCATCGCCAGTGTCCTCAAACAGGAAGGCTACATACAGGATTTCCGGGTGGCTGCCGAAGGGTCACACCGGCTCCTGAAGGTCTACCTCAAGTACGGCCCGCTCGGCGAGGACGTCATCCGCAAGATCCAGCGCGCCTCTAGACCCGGACAGCGCGTCTATCGGTCCGTTGGCGACCTGCCGCGGGTCGGCAACGGGGTCGGCATAGCAATCGTATCAACCAGCCGCGGCATCCTGTGTGACCGGGACTGCCGCAGGCTCAAGGTGGGCGGCGAGGTGCTGTGCACAGTGATCTGATCCTGCTGCCGGCAGCAGGCCGCAGGTAGGAGCGACGATGTCGAACATGTTAAAACCCATCGCAGTGCCGGCAGGGGTGAGCGTGGAGGTGGCCGGGCGGCGCGTCAAGGTCAAGGGGCCCCTCGGCGAGCTCCAGCGTGAATGCCCCGATGCCCTCCAGATCGTCTACGATCCGGCCCAGCACCAGATATCCTTGAAACGCGAGGGCGAGGACAAGCGTCTGAGGTCCCTCCACGGCCTCTACCGCAGCCTCATGGCGAACATGGTGGAAGGCGTCACGAAGGGCTTCTGCAAGGCCCTGGAGGTTCACGGCACCGGCTACAGCGTCAGCCTCAAGGGCAACAAGCTCCTGCTCCAGGTTGGGTTCTGCCACGAGGTGGTCCTCGACATCCCGCCCGGCCTGCGGGTGGAGGTCGCACAGAACGCTGCCCAGCCCGACAACCCGGCCAAGTTCGCCATCGAAGGGCTGGACAAGGAGAGGGTAGGGCAGTTCGCGGCGGAGGTTCGGGCGGTCCGTCCGCCAGAACCCTATAAGGGCAAGGGAATTCGCTACGCAGACGAATACGTGCGGCGCAAGGAAGGCAAGGCGTTCGC
>CAYYNS010000050.1:2769-5952 GCA_964473085.1 uncultured candidatus Brocadiaceae bacterium | reverse complement strand
CAAACAGAAGCGGGCCTTGCGCAAGAGGCGCCACCTGCGCGTCCGCAAGCGCGTGCAGGGCACTCCTGAGCGGCCGCGCCTGTGCGTATTCCGCAGCAACAAGCACATCTACGCTCAGGTGGTGGACGATTGGAGCGGCCGCAGCCTTGTCGCCGCCTCCACGCTCGTGCCTGAGTTGCGGGACAAGATCGCAAAGGCCGGCACAGTGAAAGCAGCCGCCATAGTGGGTGACTTCATCGGCCAAAAGTGCCTGGAGAAGGGCATAAGAAAGGTCGTCTTCGACCGGGGTGGCTTCCGCTACCACGGCCGCGTGCGCGCGCTCGCTGAGGCAGCCAGAAAACGGTTCGCCGACGGCGGGGCTGAAGGGTTCTGAAGCCAACTTCTTTTTGGACAGCACTGCGGTCAGTCAGGTTGGAGGGCACATGTCGGATCAGGGCAAGGCTCAGGAGCTGCTAGAGGAAGTGCTCACGATCCGTATGCACACCAAGGTGACCAAAGGCGGGCGCAACCTGAGCTTCGGCGCCCTGGTAGCCGTCGGTGACGGCAAGGGAGGGGTCGGCATCGGCTACGGAAAAGCCCCCGGCGTGCCCATGGCCATCGAGAAGGGCAGCCTCAAAGCCAGGCGCAGCATGACAGGGGTGCCCCTGGTCGGCAACACCGTCTGCCACGAACAGATCGGCAGCTACAAAGCGTCCAAGGTCCTCATCAAACCCGCTGCCCCCGGCACGGGCGTGAAAGCCGGGGCCACCGTCCGCGCTATCTTGTCGGTGCTCGGAGTCCACAACGTCCTGACGAAATCGCTGGGCAACAGCAATCCCATCAACCTGGCGAAGGCCACCATGAACGGCCTTCAGCAGATGCGATCCGTGGAGGAGGTGCAGCGTCTGCGGGGCGTGCGCGTGACGCTCAGGCATCCCCAATGGGCCTTGCATCTGGCCGCGCAGGCAGGCGAAGCAGCGCCCGCAGCCCAACAGCCGTCCGGCCCGCCGGCGGCCTGACCCACAGGCGCTGCCGCCTTGACGGCGCAGGATCACAGCATCGGAGGGCTCTCACATGGATATCTCCCAGGCAAAAGCACTCACCACACCCCGCAAAAGGCATAAACGCATCGGCAGGGGCCCTGGCAGCGGACACGGAAGGACCTCCGGCAGGGGCCGCGACGGCGCCGCCTCCCGCAGTGGCTTTAGCCATCGTGGCCTGAGCGGCGGCAACATCGCCCTGTGGCGTCGCCTGCCGAAGGTCGGCTTCTCCAATGCCCCGTTCAAGAGGTTCTACTGTGCTGTCAACGTCGGCCAGCTCACGGTGTTCCCTGCGGACACACACGTGACGCCCGAACTGCTCAAAGAGAGGGGCCTGGCCAAGCGGGTCGGGCGTAGCGGCGTCAAGATACTTGGCGGCGGCGAGCTTGGCCGGCCCCTGACCGTTCGCGCCCATGCCTTCAGTCAGTGCGCACGCCTGAAGATCGAGGCAGCGGGCGGCCGGGTGGAGCTGATACCGGGGCCTCGAAAGCCGGTGCGCCATAAGATGAGGCCTCGCCCGGCGCGCTCGGAGGAAAGCAGGTAGTGAAGTCGGCGCCTTAGCGCTCCTCTAACGTAGGGGTGCAGACAGAGCCATGGGGTTGCTGGAACAAGCCGCCAACATGTTTCGGATCCGCGACCTGCGGCGGCGGCTCCTGATTACGATCGGCCTGATCGCGGTCTGCCGGGTGGGCTGTTACATCCCCGCGCCTGGCATTGACGTCAGAGCCCTCGGCAAGCTGCTCGAAGAGGCGCGGGGCGAAGGCATCGGCGCCATCCTGGGCATCCTCAACCTGTTCGCAGGCGGCGCGCTCTCCAACGGGGCCATCTTCGGCCTGGGCGTCATGCCCTACATCAGCGCCTCGATCATCTTCCAGCTCCTGGCCAGCGTCATCCCGAGCCTCGAAAGCCTGCACAAGGAGGGCGAGGCTGGCAGAAGGAAGCTCAACCAGTATATGCGCATCGCCACGGTCTTCATCTGCCTGTTCCAGGGCGCCGTCGTCGTGCGCGGCCTATACCAGTTCGGCGTGATCCCCGAATACATCACCCAGTCATGGCTGCGGTCGGTCGCCTTCTCGCTCACCAACGGCTTCCTGCTCATGGCGGGCACGATGTTCCTGATGTGGGTCGGCGAGCAGATTGACGAGCACGGGATCGGCAACGGGATATCGCTGATCATCATGGTGAACATCCTGGCGAGGCTTCCCAGCCAGGTCACCCTCCTGGCTGAAGACATACGGCGGGCTGAAAGCCAGCAGAACGCGCTGCTGAAGATCGCGATCATGATTGCCCTGTTCGTGGCGGTGGTGGTCGGGATCATCTACATCACAGAGGGCGAGCGGCGCATCCCCGTCCAGCAGGCCAAACACGTGCGGGGGCCGAAGGTCTACGGCGGCCAGAAACACTACCTGCCCCTGAAGGTGAACCAGGCCGGCGTCATGCCGCTGATCTTCGCCAGCGCCCTGCTGCAGTTCCCGGCTATCATCGCGGGGTGGGCGGCGCAGTCGCTCTCGGAGAACGCCGATAGCCTGTGGTACAAATTCTTCAGCTTCGTTGGCGACATGGTCAACCCCGCTGGAGGAGAACTGACGCTGGGTTACGTCGTGCTCGAAGGCCTGCTGATCTTCTTTTTCTGCTACTTCTGGACCGCCATGATGTTCAACCCGCAGGAGATGAGCGAGAACCTTAAGGACTACGGCAGCTTCATCCCCGGCATACGGCCCGGCAAGCGGACGGCGGATTACCTGGAGGGGATCATGAACCGGGTGACGCTGGCCGGAAGCTGCTTCTTGATCGTGATCGCCATGTTGCCGATGTTCGTGGCGTGGGCGCTGCGCATTCCGCGATACTTCGCTTACATCTACGGCGGCACCAGCATCCTGATCGTGGTGGGCGTGGCGCTGGACGTGATGAGGCGCATTGACCAGCACCTGGAGATGCGGCGCTACAGCGGGTTTGCAACCGGCGCGGCCGGGCGCCGCAAGGTGAGGAGGCGCCGCTAGCGGCCCCAGGAGGAAAGGACGGAGGCGTTGAAACTGGTGTTCCTCGGACCGCCGGGAGCCGGCAAGGGGACGCAGGCGGCGCGCATGGCGCAGGTTTTCGGCCTGGAGCACGCCTCCACCGGCAACATATTCCGCAGGGCGGTCGCGCAGGACTCCGAGCTGGG
>CAYYNS010000050.1:0-2669 GCA_964473085.1 uncultured candidatus Brocadiaceae bacterium | reverse complement strand
CCGCAGCGACAGCTCCAGGCAGGTCGTCCTGGAGCGGCTGGCAGAATACGCCAACAAGACCAGGCCGCTGGTATCTTACTACGAGCAGCGCGGCCTGCTGCGGCGCATAGATGCCTCGCCGGACCCAGCGATGGTCGAGCGGCGGACGAGGGCCTTGCTGGCCGAACTCGAGGGACGCCGATAGGGGAGTGCTGATGCCGTGGGGCGCATCGTTCCAAAAACTCCCTCCGAGCTGGCGAGGATGCGGGTGGCGGGCCAGATTGTGGCGGAGGCGCTGGAGCTGGTGCGAGCGCATGCATCGCCTTCGGTAACTACCGCGAGCCTTGACCGCATGGTGGAGGAGCTCATCCTGAAGCGGGGCGGCGTTCCGGCCTTCAAAGGCTACCGCGGGTATCCGGCCACCATCTGTGCGAGCATCAACGAACAGGTCGTGCACGGCATCCCCGGCCCCCGCAAGCTCCAGGAGGGTGACCTGCTGAGCGTGGACGTCGGGGTGTTTTACGAGGGCTACGCGGGCGACGCGGCCGTCACAGTGGAGATCGGCGAGTGCGACCCCGAGTCCCGACGGCTGGCCCGTATTGCCTGGGAAGCGCTCCAGGCGGCCCTGGGCGTTGTGCGCGCCGGGGTGCGGGTAGGGAAGATCTCGCGCGCGATTCAGCAGACCGCAGAGGCCGCCGGCTTCAGCGTTGTGCGCAAATATACCGGGCACGGAATCGGGAGCAAACTCCACGAGGAGCCGCAGGTGCCGAACTATGTGGCTCCGGGAGCGCTGTCCAGTGGCCCCACGCTGCCGCGCGGAGCCACGATCGCCATCGAGCCGATGGTAAACGCCGGCACATACCAGGTTGAGGAGCTGAGCGACGGCTGGACGGTCGTCACCAAGGACCGCAGGCGTTGTGCCCACGTCGAGCACACGGTCGCTGTGGAAGAGGATGGCCCCGTCATCCTGACGGCGCTGTGACGCACTTGCCGGGCGGGGCAATGGTGGATATAATTGATGTTTGTGTTGCCCCTTTTGCGGACAGAACACTCATCTACAGACACTGAACTTGCGCGTCGTTAGATGCCCAAGGAAGAACCGATCAGAGTTGAGGCTAGGGTCAAGGAGGCGTTGCCCAATGCCATGTTCAGGGTGACGCTGGAGGACGGGCACGAGGTGCTCGCTCACGTCTCCGGCAAGATGCGCATGAACTTCATCCGCATCGTGCCGGGCGACCGCGTGACGGTGGAGATCTCGCCCTATGATCTGGAGAAGGGCCGGATCATCTACCGGGGCTGAGGTGGCTGGGAGGGCTGCGGGCGCGCCCGGTTCCGCGCAGCAGGTGTAGGAGTTTTCGCCTTGAAGGTTCGAGCTTCCGTCAAGAAGATCTGCGAGAACTGCAAGATCGTCCGGCGCAAAGGCGTCGTGCGGGTCATCTGTCAGAACCCGCGCCACAAACAGCGTCAGGGTTAGGGGGGAGCCCCCGTTCGTATCGAGGAGGTGCCGACAGACAATGCCACGTGTGGCGGGCGTTGACATTCCTGCGAACAAGCACACGGTAATCGCTCTGAGTTACCTCTACGGTATCGGTCGCACCTCGGCACAGCACATCTGCGAGGTGCTGGGGATAGATACCGAGAAGAAGGCCCACGATCTGACCGAAGACGAGCTGAGCCGCATCGGTTCCTACATTGACAAGAACTTCGTCGTCGAAGGTGAACTGCGACGGCTGGAGGCGGCAAACATCACCCGGCTGCGCAAGATCAACTGCTACCGCGGCGTGCGGCATCGCAGGGGCCTGCCTGTGCGTGGCCAGCGCACGCGCACGAACGCGCGCACTCGTAAGGGCAAGAGGCGCACGGTCGCCGGCAAGAAGAGCGTCAAGGAGCTGGGCCACTAAAGGGCGCAGCCGCGCCAACGGGATTTGCCGGAAACGATTGCAGTGGACAGGGTGGAAGTCTTTGAGTATCTGAGCGGCAGGCCGGAGTTGCTCCGTGCCATGGAGCTGCTCGGCCCGGCCTGGCAGAGCGACCAGCGCAAATCAGAAAAGCTGCACGAGGTTGCTGGCTTCTGCGCAGTCATCCTGCGCTACGTCCGGTCATACCTGGCCCGGGAAGACCCGGTGCGGGTCCTGGAGTGCTCGTGTGGGAAGGGCTACCTGAGCTTCGCCCTGAGCGTGCTGCTGAGGGAGGTGGAGGGAAAGGGCGTCCGGCTTCAGGGCGTGGACGTCAACCCGGCTTTGATCGGGCGCTGTCGAGGCGTGGCAGAGGCGTTGGGGATGGCGGATGCGAGGTTCGCCTGTTGTCGGACGATCGAGTTTCAGTCGCAGGAGCGTTGTGAGTTGGTGGTGTCGTTGCATGCCTGCGATACTGCCACGGATGAGGCGATTGCTAAAGGCATACAGCTCGGGGTGAAGCTTATCCTGGTGGTGCCCTGTTGCCAGAATCAGATCCGTGCGCAGATCAGGAGCGGCCATCCGCTGAGCGGCATTACGGACTTCGGCCCCGCCAGGTACCGCCTGGCAAACCTGTTGACGGACGCGCTCCGGGCGCAGTTCCTGCACAGCGCTGGCTATCACGTGGAGATGGACGAGATCGGCTCGGAGAAGCTGACGCCGAAGAACCTGTGCATCTGCGCCCGTAAGGTCAAGCGCAGCGCAAGGATGCCTCGCGACAGGCAGTACAGGGCG
>CAYYNS010000049.1:0-8831 GCA_964473085.1 uncultured candidatus Brocadiaceae bacterium | reverse complement strand
TTGATCCGCTCGCTGGATGGGCACGAGGGATTCGTCAAGGGCGTTTGCTTTGAGCCTCGAACTGGGGATCGTCTGGCCTCTGGGGCGTCTGACAGGACGGTCAGACTCTGGAGCTCTGCCAGCGGCGAGCTTGTGGACAGCCTGACCTGCAGCGGGCCGGTCAGAACGGTCGCCTTCTCGCCGGATGGGGCACAGGTAGTTGCGGCGTGTGAAGATTACAGCGTCCACCTGTGGCTGCCTGTCGAGCATTCATCCCGGAGCTGGGCCTCCGGCCACGGCAATCGGTTGCAGGCGGCGGCCTTCTCCCCGCAGGGCGATTTGCTGTTTACGGCCTCCTCCGATGGCGTCAAGCTCTGGAATGTGCTCGGGCAGGAGCCCGTCGAGGTCCGTCAGCTCGTGGGCGCGAAGTCGCCGGCGGCCATTGTGCCGGCCGGCGACATGCTGGCTGCCGCCGCTGGCGAGGGTCGCATCGGTATCTGGCAGCTCGGCTCGGGCGAGGCGGTCAAAGATATGCCGTGCCCCAGCGTTCCGCTTTCGCTGGCAGCTTCTGCGGACGGGAAGCTGCTCGCAGCGGGCTGCATGGATAACATGATCCGCATCTGGGACCTGCAAACGGGCGGCCTGCTTCACACGCTCGCGGGGCATTCTCGAAACGTCACCGCTGTGGCCTTCTCTCCTGATGGCCGCATTCTGGCTTCGGCGGGCCCAGGTAAGCCCAATAGCGTCGTCATCCTCTGGAATCTGCGGGCTCAAAACGGGGCGTCTCAGGAGCTCAAGAGGCTCGAGGGCCACGGCGACGACTGGATCATGGATGTGGCCTTTTCGCCGGACGGCAAGCTGCTTGCTTCCGCTGGCAATGACAAGAGGGTTTGCATCTGGGGAGTGAAGCGGCCTTCCGGCACGCAGTAGTCTTTTGGGTATTGTCGCCGCTCGGAGGCGGGGTACGTGTGTTAGGTGCAGGCCTTGCCAGTATGCAGTGCACTGGGTTCCTGTGAGGAAAAGGGATGGCCACCATCTACAACGCTGACGAGGTCTTCAAGATGGGCGAGCAGGTCGAGCGGAACGGTCGCCGGTTCTACCTGCGCGCTGCCGGCCGGTGCAAGGATGCAGACGTAAAAGCGCTCCTTTTGCGGCTGGCAGATATGGAGGCAGACCACGAGGCCGCCTTCACCAGGATGCGCACGGACATCGCGCGGGAGGGCGTGCCGCAGATCCAGTACGATCCGGAAGGGCAAGCCGCTCTGTATCTCCAAGCCAGCGCTGACACCCACGTCTTCAACGTCTATCAGGATTCCACCGCTCTCCTGAAAGGGAAGGACTCGGCTCGCGACATGCTCACCCTCGCCATCGGTTTTGAGAAGGACACGGTAGCATTCTTCCTTGGAGTTCGGGAGGTCGTGCCCGCGCCTCTGGGTAAGGACAAGATAGACTGGCTCATCCGGCAGGAAATGTCACACATCGTTGACCTGACGTCACAGCTCAGGTCCGTCGAGCGAAGGAAGACCAGGTAGCAGGGGGCGCCTTGCGCGCTGCTGGATTGTGCCTTTACGGCACCGGGGGGCTTTCAGCGGGCAAGCTCCGCGTGGGCTTCACGGAGCATTTCGCGGATGGGCAGGTCATAGGGACACCTTTCCTCGCACTTGCCGCAGTCCTCGCACGCGTCAACACGCACGGGGAGGGCCGCGTATCGGTCGCGCGCCCAGTCTTTGAGGCCGTAACGCTTGGAGTAGGCGGCGAAGAGCAGAATCAGCGTGATGTTGACATTGTTCGGGCAGGCCTGAAGGCAGTATTCGCACCTGCGGCAGAAGCGGCCTTTCCACTGCGCGGCCTGCTGCAGAAGTGCCTGCCGCTCCTCGTCGCTGAGCTTCCCGTCGGCACTGAGATCTTCTGCGACTTCGTTGAGGGCCTGAATGCCTGGTATGACGCAGCTGACGGGATAGGTCAGCACGAAGCGGATCGCCGCACTGGCGGGCCGCAGGGCGCCGCCTGCAAGCGGCTTCATGATGATAGTGCCCACGTCCCTGCGCGCTGCTTCCTCGATCAGCGACGCCGCTTCCTGCTCTATGGCATTGAACGGGAACTCCAGCACGTCGAAGGCGTCGCGCCTGAGGGCTTCTGCCAGGATGGGCGGCTTGTGTCCGGAGATGCCGACGAACTTCACCAGGCCTTCTTGAGCAGCCCGGCGAAGCCCTTCAAGAGCGCCGCCGCTGGATGTGACCTGGTCCAGCAGAGACACAGTGTTGACGTTGTGCAGCAGGTAGACCTCGATAGCGGATGCTCCCAGCTTCTCCAGGCTCGTCTCAACGTCTCGCCTGATGCCGTCCGCATCGCGGCTGTAACTCTTTGACATGAGCACCGGGCGTTCGGCCCGCCCGCGCAGGGCAGTGCCGATCTTCTCCTCGCTGTCCGTATAAGACCGCGCCGTATCTATTAGTCCCACGCCCATGTCGAGTGCTCGCCGGAGCACGGTCACGGCTTCTTTGAGCGCCAGCCGCTGGATCGGGATGCTGCCGAAGCCGATGCGCGTGATGTCCAGGCCCGTCCTGCCGAGACGACTGCGCTGCATCACAGCTCCCCTTGTCGCATGGGATAAGATGTTACGATTCCGCAGGCTGGCGGCTGAGCGGGCGGGCTCAACCGACCAGACGCCGGATGGCGGCTGCAATCCGCTCGGCGTGGGGAACGTAGAACCGTTCCATCGGAGGTGAGAAGGGCACCGGCGTGTCGGGAGCCGTCACGCGCTCGACGGGCGCGTCGAGGTAGTCAAAACAGTCCCGGCTCACGCGCGCTGCAATCTCAGCCCCCCAGCCCAGAGAAAACGTGTCTTCGTGCACGATCACCAGTCGTCCGGTCTTCTTGACAGACGCCTGGAGCGTCGCGTGGTCGAAGGGCACGAGCGTGCGCGGGTCAATCACTTCGCACTCGATGCCCTCGCGCGACAATCTGTCGGCCGCTGCGAGCGACTCGTAGACCATCAGCAAATTTGCCAGGACGGTCACATGCTGCCCTGGCCGGCGGACAACTGCCAGGCCGAACGGGATGAGGTATTCCTCATCGGGCACCTCGCCGCTCGCCTCGATTGCTCCTTCGACCCTGCGCGCGCCGCTGCTTCCGTAAAGCTTCTTGTGTTCAAAAAACAGAACCGGGTCGTCGTCCCGCACTGCGGTTTTCAGCAGTCCTTTTGCGTCGTATGGGGTGCTGGGGCAGGCGATCTTCAAACCGGGCACGTGCATGAAATAGGACTCCACTGACTGCCCGTGCTGGGCGCCCCGCGATGTGGCCCCAACGGGTGCACGCATCACGAGCGGCACCTTCACGCTTCCGCCCGACATGTAGTGGAGCTTGGCGAGCTGGTTGACGAGCTGGTCCATCGCGCAGAACAAGAAGTCGCAGTACTGCATGTCTGCTATTGGGCGAAGGCCCATTATTGCTGCCCCGATGGCCACGCCAGTGAAGCCGGCCTCCGAGATCGGGGTGTCGAGTATGCGCAGGTGCCCGAATTCATCCGACAGGCCGAGCGTGACCTGGAACGCACCGCCAAAGCCGCGCGGGATTCCGATATCCTCTCCGATGCAGAATACCCGCTCGTCCCGGAGCATCTCCTCCCTGATCGCAGCGCGGATTGCCTCTACCATGCGCATCTTTGCCATCAGGCGCTCCCCTGGGAGAAGACGTTTCGGAGGGCATCTTCGGGCGCCGGCGAAGGGCTGCGTTTCGCAAACTCGACTGCCTCTTCAATCTCGGCCCTGATCCGGCTGTCAATCTCCGATGCGCCCTGCTCGGAGAGCACGCCCTGCGATAGCAGCTTGGTGCGGAACAGTTCGATCGGGTCGCGGGCCATCCAGCGCTCGCTCTCAGCGGGATCGCGGTAGGCATTTCCGTCGCTGCGTGAGTGGCCGCAGCGGCGATATGTGAGGCATTCCATCATGGTGGGGCCTTGGCCTGCACGGGCGCGCGCTGTGGCAGAGCCCGCCGCCTGGTGCACCGCAAGCACGTCGTTACCATCAACCGTGACGCCTGGCATGCCGTAGGCGGCCGCCCGCTCGGAGAGCCTCTCCAGGCGGGTCACCTGACAGATGGGCGTGGAAGCACCGTAGAAGTTGTTCTCGATCACGTAGACGACCGGCAGGGACCAGATCGCGGCCATGTTGGCGGCTTCGTGGAAGACGCCTTCGTTGGTCGCGCCGTCCCCGAGGAAGCAGATTGCCACTTGTTGTTCCTTGCGGTACTTGAAGGCAAGGGCGCAGCCAGCGGCGATCGGCGCGCCGCCTCCGACAATCGCGATGGCCGGCAGCGCCCCCACGCTCACATCCCCCACGTGCATCGAGCCGCCGTAGCCTTTGCCGCAGCCGGTTGACTTGCCGAACAGCTCTGCCATCAACGACCGCGGCGTCACCCCCTTTGCTATTGCGTGGCCGTGCGGGCGGTGGGTGCTCGTAATGACGTCCTGGCGCGAAAGGTGGGCGCACACGCCGGCCGCGATTGCTTCCTGGCCCATGTAGAGATGAATGGTGCCGGGCATGTCGCCCTTGAGGAACAGCAGGTTCACCTCTTCCTCGAAGCGGCGAATGCGCACCATCGTCTCATACAGCCACAGCAGCGTGCTCCGATCCGGCTCCGCAGTCATCTCAGAAAGCACCTGCGAAGGAGCGCCGATACCTCGGTCGCGTCGGCGCGTCGGGCGAGTTCGTCAATCGTTTTCAAGCCGACGCGCTCGACTGTGGCGATCATGCCCTCAATCCACGCGATGCTCTCAGTGGCGGCCTTCACGCCGTCCTCCCGGTAGGGGAAGATATCGAGGGTAAGCCAGCCATCGTACCTGGTCCGCAGCAGCCAGTACATGACCTCCAGCAGCTCCGCCTGGTGCACCGCACCCACCATCATGTCGTCGTCCCAGGCGTGCCAGTTGTCGTTAAAGTGCATGTAGGCCAGCTTCCGGACGCCCGGTCGCTGGAGGATGGCAATGGACTCGGCGGGGTTCTCGCCGCCCTGTGAAGCGTGGCCCAGGTCCAGCAGCACCGCCACGTTCTTGCGGTCAACTTCCTCTATCAGCATGAGCGTCTTGGCGGCGCTGCTGACGTAGATATGGGTGCGGGGCTCCTTGGGCTTGTACTCGATGAGCACCTGCACGTCGTCGCGATGGTCGGCGCAGGCGCGCACGCCCTGGACAAGCCATTTCCAGGCAGCCTGGTAGTCAGATTGGAAGTAGTAGTCGTAGCCGTCCTGCCCCGGCCACACGTCCACGTATTTGCAGCCGGATGCCGCCGCCCAGTCCATCACCTTCTGCACCTCGCGCACAGCGGCCCGTCGCGTTTTTGCATCGGCGGCGGCCAGGCTGCCGCGCCCCCACTTTGCCTGCGTCCAGAGGTCGGGCGTCAACATGCAGATTTGGAGCCCTCGCTGCCGGACTGCTGCCTTCATCTGCTCGACGTTCTGGTCGTTGATGTGCCAGTTGCCTACCAGTTCGATGCCGCTGAGGTTCGGCACCGTGGCTGCCAACTCGAGCATCCCCTCGACGGTGCTGGCTCCGCCGCCGTAGCCGGAAAGACAATAACGGTCTGCGCACGACGCAAAAGTCGGCAGACATGCCCCGTATCGAAATCTTGCCATGGTTGCCTCCTGCTGCTTGTTGTGGCACTAACCTGTTCGCATCAGCCTCGCGTACCGCGCGTAGGCTTCGTCCCAGCCGTCCGTATGCCGTGGCTCATATTGCCGGATTTCCACCGACCGGCGCACAAGCTCGCGCGCCTCTGCGAGGGAAGCCAGTTCGCCCGCCCCTACGGCCTGCATGATGATGTTGCCGATGGCCGTGGCCTCGGTCGGCCCTGCGAGCACGGGCCGCCCGGTAGCATCCGCCGCCATCTGGCAAAGCAGCGTGTTCTGGATCCCGCCGCCTACCATGTGGATGACGGGCATTCGCCTCCCTACGATCTCCTCGAGCTCGCCAAGCACAGCACGGTAGCGCAGCGCGATCCCTTCAACGATTGCCCTCACGATATCGCGGCGCTCCTGGGGCACAGCTTGCCCCGTGCGTTTGCAGAATACAGCGATCGCCTCGACCATGTCCAGAGGCGCGTAGAAACCGGGGTCGTCAATGTGAAGGATACACGGGAACGCCCTTGCGGCAGCCGCCTCTTTGATGAGCGTGGCGTAGTCCAGCTCTTGGCCTGAGCGCGCCCAGATGCGGCGGCATTCTTGCAGCACCCACAGCCCCATGATGTTCTTGAGCAGTCGGATCTTGCCTCCCACTGCGCCTTCGTTGGCGAAATTGCGGTCAAGACATGACCTGTCTGTACGCGGTCCGGGCAGCTCCGTTCCCATGACTGACCAGGTGCCGCAGCTCAGGGTGGCCCACTGCCCGTCGCTCGCGGGCACGGCAGCGAAAGCCGACCCGGTGTCGTGAGATGCCGGCGTGATGACGGGCACCGGTCCCACGTTGCACTCTCGCTGCGTCTCCTCCGCGAGCGTGCCGAGCACCGTGCCCGGCTCCACGACCTCGGGCAACAACTCGCGGCGCAGGCCGAGCTTGCCGCAGAGCTCGTCGGACCAGTTTCGAGTGCGTGCATCCAGCATCTGCGTGGTCGAAGCGATGGTGTACTCGGCCGCCCGGCTCCCGCACAGAAAATAGTGAAGCAGGTCAGGCATGAGCAGCATCGTGCGGGCGCAGCTGAACCACGGCGGATTGCTGCGATGAAGCGCCAGGAGCTGGTAGAGGGTGTTGAACGGCTGGAACGCGGTGCCCGTTATGTCGTAAATCCTTTCGCGGGGAATCAGGCGGCGGGCAAGTTCAATCATGCCCTCTGTGCGCCGGTCCCGGTAGTGGACGGGGTTCGTCAGCAGCGTCCCGTTCTCGTCCAGCAGGCCGAAGTCTACGCCCCAGGTGTCAACTCCGATCCCGGCGGGCGCTTCCCCAGACTGCATGACGCACATGCGGAGCCCCTGGCGCACGTTTCGCAGAAGGCCCAGCACGTCCCAGTGGATTGTCCCGTGGACTGGAACGGGCGTGTTGAGGAACCTGTGCGTCTCCTCGATCGTCAACCTGTCGTCGCGGATAGCCCCCTTGATCGCACGGCCGCTTTCCGCTCCCAGATCGAACGCGACGTAGTAGGACATCCCCGCGCTCCGTGTCTACTTGAGGGACAGGTTGTCAGGCATGTGGCCTATTCAAATTTCATGGGCTTAGGGTGGAACTTCGGCGCCACGCGCAGCCACGGAGTCTTCGGCCGCGTCATGTATCCCCAGTGCTCCAGCGCGCGGCGCAGGGCTGCGTTTTCCGGCTTGCGAGCCGCATCCGGCAGGGGAATATCTGACATGACGGCCGCTATCGCCTGCTGCCATGCCTGAGCGCCCGCCGTGTAACCGTCGGGATGGCCGAGCATGCCTCCACCGGCCGGGATGCAGATGTCAGGCCCGTATTCGTTGATGATCACCTCGGCAAGGCCGGGATAGACGCCGGCGCAGGGCATCGGCCAGATCGGCTTGATGTGATAGAGGGGAGCCTGCTTGACCTGGGCGGTGCGCAAGGCCTCCTCCAGGCTCACCATCGGAATGCTCGACCACATGGTAGGCGTAAGCATCAGGTCAGCCCCGCAGAGGCGGGCGAGCTTGGCAAATACAGGCCACGCTATGCGCGGCTGCGCGGCGATCATGTGCGATGGGTGCCACAGTATCGGCACATTGATCTCCGGGTCATCCGCGATCATGCGCAGCGCGGACAGCCCCGCGGAATAGCACACCAGCAGTCCGTTCGCTCCCAGCTCCACCGCCCGGTGTGCCCTGTCGAGGATGCGGCTGCACTCGTCGGTGATGCTGACGAAATAGACGACCTCTTTGCCGGTTTTGTCCTTTGCCTTGTGGACCTTCTCCATGACGCGCGGCAGCCGCTCGTGGAACTTGTTGTTGTAAGTGTCGCTGGTCATCTCATCGTCCTTGGCGCAGTCAACCCCGCCAAGGGCTGTCTGGTAGACCTGGTCGGCCGTCTGCTGCGGCGTCATGCCCATCTTCGGCTTGATGATGTGAAGCGAGAGCGGGCGTGTCGGCACCCCCAGCTTCTCCCGCAGGCCGGGAATCCCGAGCTTGGGCCCTTTGAAGTTCTTCACGAGATTCTCCGGTAGGAACACGTCCAGCAGCCTCAGCCGCGGGGAATAGGCAAAGCAGTTGCCCGCAATGGACAGCAGCATCATCGCCACGTTGTTGATCCAGGCGCTGATGGGGAAGGCGAGCTGGATGACCGCCGACTTGGTGCACGGCTCCTCGGTCGGGATCTCGTAGTAGCCCACCAGCTTCCCGGAGAGCCTACGGCGCACTTCCGGCGTGTCCTCCGTCACCTTCGCCCACGAGCCGGTTGAGCCCTCCAGCGCCATCGCTTGGACAAGCGCGAAGTGGTCAATGAAGTCCTCGCCCGGGAGGCTGTCCTTCATGTAGTAGGTCGCCACGATGTGGCTGGCGCGGTCAATCCCGTCGAACGTCTGCACGAAGATCTCAGGATCGTAGATTCTGTTCACGGACGTGCTCCTGCTATGGGCGACCAGGATGCCAGACGGGAAGATTCTACCTTTGCGGGTCAACCGGCGCAACAGCACCTTGTGGGGCGTTCTGACGAGAGTTAGAGCACGAGGCGCTCTCTCCCCTAGGCCTACGCCAGGCTGGGAGCCGGCCGCGTCCAGTCCTCACCAGCAGGAAGTAGATAGTAGAAAGGAGACCGCAGGAGAAAGGCGCCTCTGCGTGTTCTGTGCTTTCTCGCCAATCGCGGCACCAGACACGCAGTGCGCTCCTCTCTACTTTCCCCTTTCTCCTGCTCTACCATCCGCCGTACGGCGGATGGTCGGGGT
>CAYYNS010000048.1:3594-8848 GCA_964473085.1 uncultured candidatus Brocadiaceae bacterium | reverse complement strand
CATCCACCTGACCTCACCGCTGGCATAGAGCACGAAGCCGCCGCGGCCCTCGTGATTGTCTGCGCTTGCGTCGTGGACGACCGGCGCCTGTTGCGGCACATTCGGGACGTCGGCGTAATGGAACGCGTAGCCTCCGTGCCCCCTGCCTTGCTTCGCCGCGGCCGGGCATGACAGCGCGTGCCAGGCCACGTAGGCGGGGGCGAGCTCTTGCAGGGACGGCGGATACCGGCCGTCATGGTCCAGCGCGTACCGGCGCAGGGCTGCCCCGATCAGTTTCAGGTTGCTCTTGCACTCGAGCGCGAGGGGGTCGGACTGCCGTCGGGGCAGCGTGATCTGCACGTGTGGCCAGGCGTTGATGAATGCGCCCGCCAGGCCGAACGCCAGGGCGGCACCGGCCAAAAGTGCCCCGCGGTGTTCCTGCTGGGACCGGATCTCGACCAGTGCAAGGACTGATAGCAGCACAGCTCCCAGCGCAAAGGCCCAGAAAACGCACGCCAGCGCCGCGAAGATGGCAGCAGCGATCGCGAAAGGGTGCAAGGCAGGCTGGCGGGAGGCGACGACTTGCGCGCTTGCGCGCCTGCGTTCAAGCGCGCTGATGTTGTCGAGGAGCTGGATGAGCTTCTCCGAACGGGGACGCTCCGTCAGGCTGCCTTCCACGCGCAGCACCAGGCTGCAACAGCCGAAGTCAACCTCGTCGCCGCTCCTGATGAGGCGCTTGCTGACCCGCTTGCCGTTCACCTGTATCCCGTTGCGCGAACCCATGTCCTCGACGTAACAGTGGCCATGCTTGAGATGGAAGCGCGCGTGTTGCCGCGAGACCATAGAGCTGTCAAGGATGAGGTCGCAGCCAGCGGCCCGGCCCACAACGAATCCTTTCGGGGGGATCTCGTAGATCCTGCCGTGCTTCTCGCCGCCACGCACCCGGAGCAAGAAACGGAGCTTGTGAAGCTTATCTTCGTCCATCCCTGTGCTTGCCAATGCGGTGCCGACCGCGCCTCGTGTCCTGGTTGCCTCTGAATCTACAGGAGTCCCCCCGCGCCTGCAAGGGCGCCGGGAGCGGTTCCGTTAGTGGGGGGCTTGGCGGACGCAACGCCCGGCGTCCGCCTACCTGCGCTGGCCGGGCTTGAGCGTGCGTTTCAGCCAGTTCACCAGAAGGTTCATCTCCGGCACGCCAAGCAGAACGGCAGCGCAAACATATGCGCAGGTGCCCGCCAGCAGCGGTATGACCACGCGCATGGTCTTGACCGTCAGGTCATCGCTCGCCGGTCGCGGCGGGACCGCAGAGAGCGCCGCCAGGCAGGCAGCCGACATTACGGCAGTTGCGAGCAGGGTCTTGACGGCTGTCGTCAGGAGCCGCTTCTGGCCCGTGAGCGGCACTCGCCGGGCGAGTATGGCGTAGAGGATAAAGGTCTGCACGGCTGCGCTGAACGCTGTGGCTGCGGCAAGTCCGGCCTCCCTGAGCGGCCATATCAGACACAGGTTTAGCACGAGGTTCAGCGCAACCATCGCCCCTGCAAGCTTGGCTGGCGTGACGCTGTCCTGGAGGCTGTAGAACGCCCGCGTCAAGACGTGCTGGGCGCAGTATGCCCACATGCCCGTCGAGTAGGCGGCAAGGACGATGGCCGTGCGCTGTGACATTTCTGCAGTGAAGGCGCCGCGCTCGAACAGCAACTCCACCGCTGGCTGGCGCAGGACGATCATGCCCACGCCGGCGGGGAGGCCGATGAACAGCACGGCGCCCAGGCCATCTGAAGTCGCCTCAGAGAATCCGCCCCAGTCCTTGAGCGCCGCCCTCGAACTCAAAATGGGAAACACCGCCGTGGCGAGTGCGACGCCGAAGACCCCCAGGGGGAACTGCATCAGGTGGTTGCCGTAGTAGAGGACGCTGTTGGCGCCGACCAGCATGGGATAATGGATCTGCGCGCCGAACAGGCCAAATGTCTGCGCACGCTCATTGGCAGAGAACGCGATGGCGATCACGCCGTCCAGCAGCACATTGACCTGGAAAGCCGCCATGCCGGCCACCACGGGGGCCATCGTCACTGCCACCTGGCGCAGGCCCGGGTGGCGCAGCTCAAATGCGGGCTCCAGCGGCATCCCCCTCTTCAGAAGCACGGCCACCTGGAGCAGGAGCTGGAACAGTCCTGCCACCAGGATGCCCACACCCAGCACGAAGGCGCGGCTGGCCGCATCTGTGGCCACGGCAGGGCCCACCAGCACCACGGCGACTATCCAGATGCCGTTGAGCAGGACCGGCGAGATGGCGGGCGCGGCAAAGTGCTTCAGGCAGTTCAGCAGCCCGCCCGCCACCGCCGTCAGGCATATGAACACCATGTAGGGCAGCAGCACGGCCGTCAGCGCCAGCGTCAGCCTCCAGCGCTCGCTCACCTCCCTGAGCCAGGGGATGGCAAGCAGCAGGCCTTCCCCGAGCAGCAGGCATGCCAGCAGGGCGGCGGCTGTTGCCGTTATGACGACCCAAGCAAGCCGCCAGGCCTCCCTGCGCTCTTTGAGCTCCAGATACTGCGTAAAGACCGGAATCAGGGCCGCGCTCAGCGCGCCCTCACCCAGGAGGTTGCGGAAGAGGTTGGGCACACGGAAGGCAAAGCTGAAGGCGTCCCACACGGCCCCCGCCCCGAAGTAGCCTGCACACACCGAATCGCGCGCCACGCCCAGAAGCCGGCTGACCAGCGTAAGGCAGCCGATCAGGACCGTGTTGTGGAAGTAGTCCCTGCGCCCGGCGCTCACCCAGCACCTGCTCCGCCCGATGTCAGGGCGGCGATTGTACCGGCGATCGGGGGCGGCACGCGGCCGCATTCGGCTTGCGCACCTCCCCCGTCAAGGATTGTAAAGACAGGCGCCTGGCTGTTCGAGCCAAATCCCCAACGCCTTGTGCCCGAAGGGGTTAGGAGGGCAAGAATCAGGGCCGCTGCTGCAACGCGGAACGCATGGTGGGCGGACCGGGACTCGAACCCGGAACCTCTTGCTTGTAAGGCAAGCGCTCTGGCCTACTGAGCTATCCGCCCGGATGGCGCTCTTAGAGAAGCTCAAGCCTACCAACTGCGTCATGGCCAGTCAAGGATATGCAGCGCCGCCGCCGGTTTGCAGCGCGTGGCCCGTATCCGCTATCTTGACGTAGTGGTCGCAGTGAGCTCTACCACCTGCCCGCTTTCAAGGATCAACCCCTATGGCCGAATGCAGTAACCAGAAAAGGAATGCCGAATCGTGTACCTGCACTTACCTGAGCTGCGGTAAGCGCGGCATGTGCTGCGAGTGCCTGAGGTCGCACTGGAGCAGGGGCGAGCTGCCCGGCTGCCTGTTCCCACCCGACGTTGAAAAGACCTACGACCGCTCGATCAAGCGCTTCGTCAAGGCATATCAGGAGCATGGCCGGTGGTGGTAACGCTTGCTGGCACGGGGCGCGCCGCGTGAAGGGGTCAAGCGCCGTGAGGCTGTGTCGCTTCGGATGCGAGTCGCTGTTGATGCTGATGGTGGCGGTGGGTGTCAGCGGCGCCCAGGAGCTACCCGACCCTGGCCTGTTGGCACAGGCCCGCCCGTTCGCCGTGGGGCCGGGCAGTGAAGGCTTCACGGTCGCTGCCCGCCTGGATCCCGCCTGGCAGGCGCCCGGCAGCCCGGTGGTGGCGGCGGTCGCATTTTCCTGCCCGCGCGGCTGGTACGTCTTCGCCGATTCGATCTCGCTGCGGGTCGAGCAGCCGGCCGGCGTAGCCCCGCCGGCAGTAGCGCGGTCCCTGCATTTGCCCCAGGCCAGATCCAAGTACGACGAGCTGTTGGGGCAGCAGGTCAGTTACCTGGACGGCCGCTTTGAGGCGAAGCTCGTGCTGGACATCCATGCGGGCGCCGCCCAGGGTGATTACCCGCTGAACATCGTTGCGAGCTTCCAGGGATGCAGTCCGGCCCTGTGTTTTGCGCCCGAAGACCGCAGCCTGCCGGTAAGCCTCAGGGTGCTGGCCCCCGGTGCGCAGCCGGTGCCGGTGGCTCTGCCCGAGCAGACTGCCCCCGGCGAGGCGCTGCCCAGGGAGGCTGCTGCGCGCTACGAGGAACAGTTCGCGGAACACGGCCTCCTGCCAGCCCTGGTGCTTGCCTTCGTGGCGGGCCTGGGGCTGGCGCTCACGCCTTGCCTCTACCCGATGATTCCTGTCACGATTGGGGTTATCGGGGCGACGGCGACGCAGGGCAGGTTGAGCGCCCTGGGGCGGTCGCTGCTCTACGTTCTCGGCATCTCGCTGACCTATGCTTCGCTGGGTGTCGTCGCGGCGGGCACGGGCCGTGCCTTCGGCACAGTGCTTCAGCACCCTGCGGTCTACCTGGGGCTGGGCGTGGTGTTTGCTGGCCTGGCCGGCTCGCTGTTCGACCTTTACAGGATCGAGCTTCCTGGCACGTGGACCGGGCGCCTGCAGGCCAGGCTTGGCGGGGCCCGCCGTACGGCGGGCGGGCTGGCGGGCGTGCTGCTGCTGGGCATCCTTTCGGGGCTGGCGGTCTCGCCGTGCAGCGCCCCTGTGGTGTTCGCAGCAATGGGCTACGTGCTGAAGACCCACAACGTGCTGGCGGGCTTCCTGATATTCTTTGCCATTGCCTGGGGCATGGGAGCGCCTCTTGTGATGCTGGGCACTTTCAGCGGGCTACTGCGCTCCCTGCCCAGATCGGGCGGGTGGCAGGTGGCCGTCAAGCGCATCTTCGGCCTGGGTCTGCTTGCGGGGGCCGTTTACTTCGTGTGGATGAGCGCCGTGTTGCCGGAGCCCTGGTTCTACATGTTTCTCGGCGCGATGCTGGCGGCGATAAGCGTGTTCGTCGGTGCGTTCGACAGGATTGACCTATCCCGCCGTACGGCGGGCTGGTGGCCGCGGCTGAAGAAGGCCGCAGGGCTGCTTGTCCTCGTCGGGGCGGTCGCGTGTTTCGTGCAATCGCTCAGGCTGCCCCGCCCGCTTCCCCAGGGGATCGCCTGGCTGACCTCCGAAGCGGACGCTGCTGCGGCCGCGGCGCACGAAGGCCGCCCGGTGATGCTGTATTTCTGGCAGGAAAGATGCCCTGTCTGCCGAAGACTGGAGGCTTCCACGTTCCGCGCCCCCGGCGTGCTCCAGGAATCGAAGCGTTTTGTCGCGGTCAAATTCGACGGGACGGACGCCCGGGCGGCGCACGTCAAGGCGGTCCTGGAGAAATATCGGGTCCGGGGTTTTCCAACCATCGTTTTCATCAGCGCGGACGGCAGGGTGCTCTACGAGCGCACCGTGGTGGGTTA
>CAYYNS010000048.1:0-3494 GCA_964473085.1 uncultured candidatus Brocadiaceae bacterium | reverse complement strand
TCGGGACGCCGGTTCCTTCTGGTCAACAGGGAAACTCAAGGAGCCATGCATGATTGACAAGGAGAAGGTGTCCGAGGTCCTGCAGCGGGCCATACGCCCGGCACTTCAGTCACACGGCGGGGACGTCCAGCTCGTCGAGGTGACCGAGGACGGTGTGGTGAAGGTCATCCTTGAGGGCGCTTGCAAGGGCTGCCCCATGGCCGAGATCACCATCCGGCGCGGCGTCGAGGAGAGGTTGCGCAAGGAGATCCCTGAGGTCAAAGAGGTCGTGTCGGTTGAGCCCGGGGGGGTGACCGCCTGAAGCGGGTCGGGCTGTCTCTACAGACTCTGCGAACGCAGGGGCGAGGCATAGGTGCCTCGCCCCTGCCGTTTCTCTGTGCGGGCCTCACTTGCCCGACACGTAGGGATTTGCAGTGATCTTCTGGGGGATGGCGACCGGCCGTGGCCGCAGGTTCGAGTAGTGGGGGATGGCAGCCGGGCCTCCGATCAGGTATATGTACTCGTCCACGAACTCCTGGGTCGGCCCGTCCATGTCGTTGATGTAATGGAGCGGCACGGCGCGTTCCTTTGCCGCAATGTTCGCAACGTCGGTAAGCCCGGTGAGGGTGCGACCGTGCTCCCTGCGGATGATGACGGACTTGTTCGTCTGGCCGGCCTCCAGCACCTCGACGCATGCTGCGCCGACCTGGTAGGCCTCCGCGGCGTCCACAGGCGACATCATGCAACTGCGCTGGATGTGCTGCGGGACGAAGGCGGCCTCCTTTATCTCCCCGTGCACCGCCTTGACCTTCAGCTCCTCCGTACAGAGCTGGGCGACGAAGATCGCCGTGGAGAACGAGGTGGAGCGGCCAAGCAGTGGGTTGCCGAAGTCGTCCCGCATGACAAAGTCCTTGCCGTGAAGCTCGACAATGCTCTTGTTTTCCCTGGCATCGAGCAGGTCTTCCTGGACCACGATCACTGCTTCGCCGTGGCGGGAGATGACATCGTCCACCCTGCCAAGGAACCTGTCCTTGTCGAACGGGACTTCCATGCACAGGACGATGTGCGGCGGGCGCTCCGGGATGAGCTCTCCCTTGGGATCAACCTTTGCGAAAGCCGCTCCCTGCGCCAGCCAGCCGGCCTTGCGGCCCATTACCTGGTAGATGGCGACAGGGGCGAGCTTGAAGCCCTGGACGATCTTGCCCCCGACCTGGTAGTTCGCTGCTGAGCGGTAGGACGAGTAGTCGCTGTAAACGTTCTTGAGCGCAGTAGCATTGAACAGGCAGGCGGAGCCGTATCCGGGGCAGTGATGGGTCTCAGGCAGGTCGTTGTCTATTGTCTTGATCCCGTGGATGAGCTGGATGCCGGTGAACTGGCCCAGGCCGCGAAGCTGCTCAGCGGAGTCGTTGCCGCCGAAGTAGATGACGGCCGTAATCCCCAGTGCCGAGAGGTGCTCGGCCATCTTCCTGTACTGGGCCTCCTTGGGCTTGAGGCGGGTTGTGCGCAGGCAAGCCCCGGGCCCGTTGAAGGCGAACGACATGGGGTCCATGTCCGTGAGGTTTACGATGTTGCCCTCGATGTTGGCGTTGAGCAGCCCCTCCAGGCCGTTGACCATGCCGTAAACCTCCCAGCCTGCCTTCTGCGCCTGGTCCACAGCGCCTGCAACCTCCCAGTCAATGACCGGCGTGGGTCCTCCCGATTCGCCGAGTATGAGTCTTTTTGCCATTGCCCAATGCCTCCGCCTCGCCAGCCAGGTGAGAGGGTCTCTCTCTCGCCCGCTCAGTGTGTGATGGCGTAAGTATACCGCAACCGCATGCGGTCAGCAACGCGCCAGCTCGCGGCAGCAGCCGGCGGCGCAGCGCGGCAAGGGCGGGAATTCAGTTGACGCACCGCTCCGTTCACGTGTATGATACGCATCAAGTTGGTTCATCCCTGCCTCCGAGTCAGACACGGCCCGCCTGTCCGCCAAGCATAGCCAACGAGAGCCGTTGTTCATGTCCGAGAAGGCGCACAGAGACCTGGCCAGGCGCCACCATCTCAGCATTGAGCAGGTTCAGGAACTGCTCAGACTTCTGGGCAGTGCTGTGAGCTCCCCCTATATCCTGCGTTACCGCAAGGACCTTTCCGCAAACCTCACTTACGACGACCTGGAACTGCTGCGTCGGGAAAGCCTGCGCCTTGAGAACCTGGAGCGTGAGCGGCAAAAGATCCTCAAGAAGCTGGAAGAACAGGGGGTCCTGACGGATGAACTGCGCCAGAAGCTCAACGCGTCAGAGACTGTGGACGAGCTCATAGACTGCTATGTGCCTTTCCGTCCGCGCAAGCGCTCGCGTTCGCGGCTTGCGCTGGCCCAGGGATTGGAGCCTCTGGCCAGGCGGATATTCAGCCAGGACGAGGCCATCCCGCTCCTGTCCGCTGCGGCGGAGCCTTACGTAGATGCGGCCAAAGGTCTTCCCGACGTGGCCGAGGTGCTGGACGGAACGTTCCACATCATCTGCGACTGGATTGCCGAGGAGAAGTCTCATCGGGATAAGCAGCGTCAGGTCCTCAAGGCTCAGGGCACCTTCGCCTCGTGGGGGACGAGCAAGTCCATCCCGCCCAGCTTGCGAGGCGAGTTCCGCGATTACCTGTCCTACGAGGTCCCGCTCAGGGACGTTCACCCCACCCACATGTTGGCCCTGATGCGGGGGAAGCGGCTCAAGGTGCTTGCCCATGCAGTCAAACCACCGCTGGGGCAGATGTACCGTACGGCGGCCGACCTGTATTTGAGGGGCGGCGCCGAGCAGTTCAGTCAGATTGACCTCCAGTTCCACGAAGCCCAGGCGGCCCCCAAGGGCGCCGCCCTCGGTGAGCTGACTGGCCCGGAGTTCCTCTACTGGTGCATCCGCCACAGCCTCGCCGGCGTCCTGACGCCTATCCTGACCCGCGAGGTGGAGCGCCAACTGCGCAGGCAGGCCGAAGAACTGGCTGCTGACATCATCCGCCGGAATCTGCGCGCCCAACTAATGGCAGCGCCTCTGAAGGGGCAGCGCGTGCTGGGCATAAGCCCTGGCTACCGGACCGGCTGCAAGCTTGCGGCCCTGGACCAGAACGGCACGCTGCTGGAGATGGCAATCGTCTACCCGCACACGCCCCGCTTCGAGATTGACCAGGCAAAGCAGCACATCGCCGAACTGATTCAGAAGCACAAGCTCACGGCGGCGGCCATCGGAGACGGCACGGCGGAGCAGGAGACCGAGAGCCTGATTGCCACGCTGATCGCCGAGAAGTTCCCCGAGCTGCGCTATGCCGTCCTCAGCGAGAAGCTAGCCGCCTGCTACGCCGCCAGCTCGCTGGCTGAGCGAGAGCTCCAGGGGCTCGACCGTGGCCTCAAGAGCGCCGTGTCGCTGGGCCGGCAGCTCCTCGATCCCCTGCAGGAGCTGACGAAGGTGAACCTCAAAGACCTTTGCCCGGCGCGCTATGTTCAGGAAGTGGACAGCCTGGTGCTGGAGAAGATCATCCGTCGCGTCGCTGAG
>CAYYNS010000047.1:0-8897 GCA_964473085.1 uncultured candidatus Brocadiaceae bacterium | reverse complement strand
TCAGTCCGCGAGCATCTGGATCAGCCGGTTGTAGTCGCCAATGTCGCCCGCCGTGCCCTGGTAGCCGTCCAGGGCGCGCTGGAGTCTCTTTGCGAGCCGGACGAGCTGCGTCTGGTCCCGGGCGTCCGCCTCGGCCTCCCTCGCCCCGTGGGCTGCGGTTACCCACTGGGCCTTGACCATGCCTTCGGCGCGGCGCAGCGTTGCGCCGCCCTCGGCGCCTTCGATCTCGACCTTCATCACCCTCATCGCCCTCAGCTCCGTTCTCTGGTCTGTGCTGGCCGGGGCGGTCCCGGCCTCATCGCCATCCCCCTTACATCGTCTGGCGGCGAACATCAAGGCCGGAAGTGCCTTTTTCTCAAGAAGTTACGATGCGGCAAAGATGGCTGAAAGTTGCGACATAAACCACGAAGATGCGGCTTCTGAAGCCAGGCACGTCTCCAGGCAGGACGAGCCGGCAGGAGAGCCGCTGCTGGTGGTGGAGCATGTCGCCGCCACGCTGCAGCAGAAGGAGCGCATGGCTGAGGGGCTTCGGATCCTTGCCGCCTGGCTCCTGCGCCGCCACAGGCGTCTTCAGACGCCTCCAGCAGCCAGCGAGAATCGCCCGGAGGCGCTTGATTTCGCCGCGACTTCATGCCCCCCTGTGAGGCAGGAGGTTCGGAAGCGCTACGAGGCTTTGGCAGGAGGGGAGGAGGTGAAGTCGCCATGACTCAGCGACTGAGGGCTCAGGCGACTCAGCTTGCCGTGGGCTACGCCCGCCGGTCCACCGACCGGCAGGAGCAGAGCATCGCCGACCAGAGGCGGGCGGTAGAGCTGTACGCCAGGGAGCATGGCCTGGAGGTCGTGGACTGGTACGTGGACGATGCCGTGAGCGGCGCGTCCTCGGACGCCCGCCAGGCGTTCCAGAAGATGATCGAGGACGCCCGGAGGCCAGGCTGCCCGTTCGCCACCGTGTTGGTCTATGACGTGAAGAGGTTTGGCCGCCTGGACAACGACGAGACGGGATACTGGCGATACCTGCTGGCGCAGGCAGGGGTAGAGGTTATCTACGTCAGCGAGAACTTCAGCGGAGACGACACTGATGACCTGCTGCGTCCCGTCAAACAGTGGCAGGCAAGGCAGGAGCTCAAAGACCTCTCGAAGGTGACGATCCGCGGGCTGCTGTCCAAAGGGCAGGGCGGCTGGTGGCTGGGGGGCGTGCCGCCGTATGGGTATGACCTGGCATACTACGACCGGGCCGGCAGCCTCCTGATGCAGGTGCGCTTCATGCCGGACGGGAGCAAGCAGGTGGTGGACGAGCATGGTGCGGTCAGGCGGACGCTCGCGCCCGGCGAACGGCTCATGGCGAGCAAGGAGGACCGGGCCCGCCTGGTGCTGAGCGACCCCCCACGCGTGGATGTCGTCCGCCAGGTGTTCGATTGGTACCTGCGGGAGGGATCGGGCTACAGGGGCATCGCAGACCGCCTGAACGCGCAGGGCATCCCTTCTCCCAGCAAGGGCCGTCGCGCCTCGCCGGGCAAGTGGTCGATGACGAGCGTGCGGGAGATGATCGGCAATCCGACCTACACCGGCAGTCTCACGTGGAACCGGCGCTGTTCAGCCAAGTTCCACAGGATCGAGGGGGGACGAGCGGTGGCGAGACCTCGCGTGAGGACGCACGCGGTCGAGGAGAACCAGGAGGACGACTGGGTAGTCAGCGAAGGCAGCCACGAGGCCATCATACCCAGGCCGCTCTTCGATAAGGCGCAGGCCCTGAAGGATCAGCGCTGCTTGGGCTACCAGGATCACTTCCGCCGGGGCAGCGGGGCGAAGTCTGACTACCTTCTGACGGGCGTGATCCAATGCGCACAGTGCGGCCATACGTGGCAGGGCCACACGCAGTGCCGAGGCAGAAGGCGCAAGGACGGCTCCCAGGTCAAGACCAAGTACTATGCCTGTGGTGGCTACATCACGAAGGGCAACTCGGTCTGCCAGCGATGCGTGATTCAGAAGGACGCCATAGAGGGCATGCTGCTGGAAGAGATCGGCAAGACGCTGCGTCAGTTTGTCGAGGGAGACCACGGGCGGGCTGCGCTCAAGGGCATGCTCGAGGAGATGCTATGCAGCCCAACAACCGGCTTGGACGACGAGCTGGCCAGGCTGCGTGAAAGGAAGGCGGACGTAGAGCGGCGCATCTTCGGGATACTGGACAACATCACTGCCGAGAACAGGGAGTTCGCCGACGCGCGCATCCGCGAGCTGAAGAAAGAACTCCGAGGTCTCCTCCCTCGCATAGAAGAGCTTCAGGCGGCCTCGGAGGCGCAGCCGGACTTGGACGAGCTCACCGACGCCATGCTCGGCTACATGGCTGACTTCCAGGCGGTCGTAGCTGAAGGGACGGTAGATGAGAGACGGCGCCTCGTCCGTGCCTTCACGCGCCGTGTGGTGCTGGACCCGCAGACAGGGAAGGGCAGGGCGGAGCTGCTCTACGTACCGAAAGACGCGGCGCCGTCAGCCTCTGCTGGCAACACCGCGTCTTCTCCAAGTATGGTAGCGGGGGCGGGATTCGAACCCGCGACCTTCAGGTTATGAGCCTGACGAGCTTCCTGACTGCTCCACCCCGCGATTTTCTATCAGAAGTCTACCAGACCGCCGAAGGCTTGTCAACACGCAATCCTCTTTGACAACGTGGGAACTGTGCGCCCCCGCCTGGAGGCCGGCGGGCAAGCTTCGTGGCTGCATTACGTGTGCGAAGATCAATAAAGGTGCAGCCCGCCCATCAGCACTTCCAGCACTGCCCGCTGGGTATGCAGCCGGTTTTCCGCCTGGTCGAATACCACTGACTGCGGCCCTTCGATCACCTCGTCTGTGATCTCATTCCCGCGGCTGGCCGGCATACAGTGCATCACCATGACGTCCTTTGCCGCAAGCCGCAACAGCGCTGCATCTATGCGGTAGGACTGGAAGTCACGCAGCCGCCGCTCGGCTTCGGCCTCCTGTCCCATGCTGATCCAGGTGTCGGTGTAGAGCACGTCGGCTCCGGCTGCCGCTTGCGCGGGTGAGTGCGTGACTTGGATTGAGGCGCCCGGGATGGACTCCAGCTCCCGCAGGAACCTCCTGTCAAACTGGTAAGCCGCCGGACAGGCCAGGCGGTACTTGAGCCCGAGCTTTGCGCAGATGACCGCAAGCGATCGCGCGACGTTATTTGCGTCTCCGATGAAGGCGAGGGTTACCCTGGCAAGATCGGGGTGGCGCTCCTGGACAGTCGTGATGTCCGCGAGGGCCTGGCACGGGTGGGCCCAATCGCTCAGGGCATTGATAACGGGGACGCTGGAGTAAGCCGCAAGCTCCTCGACGGTCGCGTGGGAGTAGACGCGCGCGGCAATGCCGTCCACGTATCGCGACAGCACGCGCGCGCCGTCCTTGACGGGCTCACGCTTGCCTAGGTTGATGTCGCTCTGGGACAGGTAGATGGCGTGCCCGCCGAGCTGTGTGATGGCGACCTCGAAGGACACCCGCGTGCGCACGGAGCTTTTTTCGAAGATCAGCGCCAGTATCTTGCCGGCCAGTGTCGGGCGAAGGTGGCCTTCGCGCATCTGCCTCTTCATCTGGTGCGCCAGAGACAGCACTGCCCGGATCTCATCGGGCGACCAGTCCATCAGCGTCAGGAGGTGTCTGACTTTCACCTGCAATCCCCGCAGAAGTTAGGGCTCTGATTTCTGTGCCTTGCGGATGCCTTCTTCCAGCACATCAAGCCCCCTGTCAAGGGCCTCCGGCGGCACGTTCATTGCCGGCAGCAGGCGCAAGACCGTCTCGTGCGTGCAGTTGATCCGCACGAAGTTCTTCAGGCAGTATTCGAAAACCGCCTTGCCCGGCACCCGTAGTTGGATGCCGACCATGAGGCCACGGCCTCTGAGCTCCTTGATGACGTCACAGTGTGGGGCGAGCGCGCCAAGCCGGGCGAAGATGTGCTCTGAGGCAGAGCGGCATTTTTCCAGGAGGCCTTCCTGCTCGATCGCTTCGAACGTGGCGCATACTGCCGCACAGGCGAGCGGGCTGCCGCCGAAGGTTGAGGCGTGCGTGCCTGTGGCCATGCTGTCAGCCACTTCAGGGCGCGCCACCATGGCGCCCACGGGGAAGCCGCCCCCGAGCGCTTTCGCCAGTGTCATTATGTCCGGCTCTATCCCGTAGTGCTGGTAGCCGAACCATTCGCCCGTTCGCCCCATGCCCGTCTGCACCTCGTCCAGGATCAGGAGCAGGCCCTGGCGGTCACACAGCTGGCGCACGGCCCGCAGGTAGTCGTCGCGGGCGACGTTGATTCCTCCCTCGCCCTGGATCGGCTCCAGGAGCACGGCGCACGTCTGGTGGTCAATGGCCTTTTTCAGCGCCTCAAGGTCGTTGAACGGCACGTAGGCAAAGCCGGGCAGGAGCGGCAGGTAGCCCTTGTGGTACTTGACCTGGCCTGTTGCCGTGATTGCGCCGAAGGTGCGGCCGTGGAAGGACTCGTGCATCGTGACGATCTTGAAGCGTCCCTGTTTGTGGGCATGCAGGCGGGCCAGTTTGATGGCCGCCTCTACGGCCTCCGCGCCGCTATTACAGAAAAAGCACCGCCCGCCGAACGAGCGCCTGCTGATCAACTCGGCCGCAAGGCCTTGCAGCTCATTGTAGAAGGTGTTGTCCACATGGATGAGCCTGGCGCTCTGGCGCTGGATCGCCTCCACAACGCGCGGGTGGCAATGCCCCACCGTCGTAGTGCCCCAACCGGGCATGAGGTCTATGTAGCGGCGGCCCTCGCTGTCCCAGACGTAAGAGCCTTCGCCCCTGACGAAGGCCACGGGGTTGCGCGAGTAGTTCGCCACCACGTAGCGGTCGAAGCTGCCTTTGATCTGGTCGAAGTTGAGCTTTGCCATATCTTTCTGAGGGCGTGGGCTACGGGTCCCGGCTCATTCGAACAGGGCGTCCACGAAGCGGTCGGGGTCAAACCTGGCGAGGTCTTCGGGCTGTTGTCCGATGCCGACGAACTTGACGGGGATGTCAATCTGATCGCGCATGCCGAACACGATGCCTCCCTTGGCCGTCCCGTCGAGCTTGGCCAGGACGATGCCAGTGAGCCTGATCGCCTCGTTGAACCGAAGGGCCTGGCTGATGGCGTTCTGCCCGGTCGTGGCGTCCAGGACCATCAGCGTCTCGTGCGGTGCATCCGGGACTTTCTTGGCGACCACGCGGGATATCTTCTGGAGCTCGGTCATGAGGCTGCGCCGTGTGTGGAGCCTTCCCGCCGTGTCTATGATGAGGACATCGTAGCCGCCGGCCAGCGCCTTGTCGGCCGCGTCAAAGGTCACGGCGGCGGGGTCGGCGCTCTCGTTCTTCACAATGTCTGCTTCCACCCACCTGGCCCAGATAGAGAGCTGCTCCGAGGCCGCCGCGCGGAACGTATCCGATGCCGCCAGGAGCACCTTCTTGCCTTCATTCCTGAACTTGTGGGCCAGCTTGCCGATCGTCGTTGTCTTGCCTGAGCCGTTCACGCCGGCGACCAGGATCACTCCGAGGCGGTCCTCTGGCAGGTGAAGCCCGGTGTCCCAGTGCCGCAGGTCTTTCTTGATCTGCTCTTTGAGGAACGGGATGACCTGGTCTGCGCTGCGGACCTCGCCCTTGCTGTAGGCCGCGCGGAGGCCATCGCACAGGCGCAGCACGGCGGCTGGCCCTATGTCCGCCACGTAGAGCTGCTCCTGGATCTCCTCGAGCAGCTCCTCGTCGAGCTTCCTGCCCACGTGCAGGACGGCGCGCAGCCCGCCTGCGATCTTTTCGTGGGTTTTCTGGAGGCCTTCTTTGAGCCTTGCAAGCAGGCTCGCGCCGCGCGCATCCTGATCCGTGCCCGACTGCCGGTCCTTACGGTCATGGCCGAAGATCTTCAGCATCACCCCGTTGTGCCTTTCCAGCACTGCGAGATACTTCAAGACATGTCAGCACAGGTAAGCCACTGTGGGCGCCTGCCGCGCTACGGTGTGCTGCGCCGCGCCTTGGCCCTGGCATAGAGCTGGCAGACTTCCACGAGTGAGACGGTCTCCTGGCCGAGCTCGACCCCGGGTTTTGCAATGCCGTGAAAGTCGCTGCCGCCGCTCACAGCCAGCCTGAGCCGCTCCGCCGCCGCCTGCCATCGCCGTCTGTCGTCGTCGGCCTGGCCGGGATAAAAGACCTCGATGGCGTCCAGCCCCACCTCGACAAGGCCCGGCAGGGCTTCCTCCACTTCGCCCGTCACGCCGGGGTGCGCCAGGACCGTGCATCCGCCAGCCCCATGGATCAGGTGGATGACCTGCGCAGGACTGAGGCGTTCCTTGGGCACATAGGCCGGCCCTTCCGACCCTATGTAGCGCTCGAAGGCCTCCCGGATGTCGGTGCAGATCCCGCGTCTGACCATCTCCTGCGCCACGTGCGTGCGGCCGACGGACTCGCCCTCCGCCCGCCTTAGCAGATCGTCTGCGTCGAATTGAAGTCCCAGCGCGCGCAGCTTCTCGCTCATCCTTTCGATGCGGGCGGTGCGCACCTGCCTGAGCCTTTCCAGCTCGGCCAGCAATTGGGGGTCGTAAGGGTCTATGAACAGCCCCTGTATGTGCATCTCGCGCTCGTACGGCCTGGCCTCCGCCTTCACGTAGGCCGTCATCTCAACTGCGGGGACCAGGAGTATTCCCGCCGCGCGCGCGATGGGCATTGCCCGCCTGACGCCTCCGACCGTGTCGTGATCCGCCAGTGCGATTACTGCCAGCCCGCCTTGCGCCGCCCGCCGCACCAGCTCCTCCGGCTCGATCGAGCCGTCCGAGACTGACGAGTGGACGTGCAGGTCCGCCCGCGCCTGGGCGTCCGGCACCAGCGTCTCGAAGCCCCGCTCCCAGTCCCGTGCTGCCCTGCCGAACCCTTCGACGTTGCCTGCCGCGTCGCGCTGCTTCGCGTAGCTGGAGTATATCTTGTCAAGGACGCCGTTGACGAATGTGGCTGAGTTCTCGGTGCTGAACTTCTTGGCCAGTTCGATGGCTTCGTTAATGGCCACCTTGGGGGGTGTGTCCAGGCGGTAGAGCAGCTCGTAGGTTGCCAGCCGCAGGATATTGCGGTCAATGATGGGCATTCTGTCCAGCCGCCAGTTCTCCGCCGTTTCCTCGATGATTCGGTCAATCTTCTCACGGCAGCTCAGGCAACCTTTAACCAGCTGGCGCGCGAACGCGTCTACCTCTGGCCCAACATCCATGTCCGTCAGGGTATCCAAGTCCTCGATGAATTCACCACGGAGGTCCTGCTGGTAGAGCAGCTTGAGGGCGAGCTCTCTCGATAGGGTCCTCTTTCTCACGCTCTTCCTGCCGGTCAGAGGGCCTTGCGGTGCCTGTAGCAGCATCCGCGCTGACAAGGGCGGCAGCCCAGCCGCGTCAGGGCTTTTTGGGGAGCTTCTCGAGGAGGTTTGCCATCTCGATTGCGCCGAGGGCAGCCTCTGCGCCCCGGTTGCCTGCGCGTCCGCCTGCACGGTCAATCGCTTGCTCGACGGTGTCGGTGGTCACGATGCCGAAGATCACCGGCACGCCCGTGTCCACCGCAGCACGTGCGACTCCGCGGGCCGCTTCGGATGCCACGAAGTCGAAGTGGGGCGTCTCCCCGCGGATTATTGCGCCCAGGCAGACGACCGCGTGGAACTTGCCGCCGGCCGCCACCTTCCTGGCAACCAGCGGGATCTCGAAAGAGCCCGGCGTGCGGAAAACCTCGATGTCCTCGGCGCACGCCCCGTGCCTCAAAAGACAGTCTTCGGCGCCCTGAATCAGCCTGTTGGTGATGACCTCGTTGTAGCGGGACGCCACCAGCGCGAAGCGCTTGCCCTCAGCATTCAGGTGCCCCTGATGAACAGGTATTTGTGCCATTGTGAGTTCTCCGATGCTTCTGACAGGCCCGCACTTATCCGACTCTCACCGCTGCGCGTAATATATGGGATGCCCGTCGCGTTTGCAAACATCTTCCGCCTCCCAGGCCCGGTGCTTCAGCCCAGCGTGAGGATGCAGGCAGTCGCCTCCGCAGCGAGTGGCCGCTTTTCCCGCGGCAGCTTTTCTAGTACACTCATGGTGCGATCGCTCAAGGAGGGAGCGCGGCACCGGGTTATTGGTGTTGCCCCGGATTGTGCAGGTACGAACGAGATGATGAGACTTCGCACCTATCCCGATCGCATCCTTCGCGCGCCATGTCTGCCCGTTCAGGAGGTCGCGGAGGAGGACATCGCCCGCATGGAGGAGATGCTTGAGCTGATGTACAGCCTTCAGGGCATAGGACTGGCTGGCCCACAGGTGGGCTGGAGTTCTCAGGTGGTCACGCTCGACGTTGAGGGCGAGCGCAAAGGAGGGCGCATCTTCATCAATCCCCGCATTGTCTCCACCGAGGGCGAGGTCGAGGAAGAGGAAGGCTGCCTGAGCATACCCGGGGTCAGGGCGCCGGTGCGCAGGGCAGAGCGGGTCGTCGTCGCCGCATACACTATCCATGGGGAACGAGTTGAGCAGCGCGTTGAAGGCCTCGCCGCCCGCGTGTGGCAGCACGAGATTGACCACGTTAGGGGCATCCTTTTCATAGACCGCCTGGATCCGGTAACCCTGATTGGGCTGCGCCAGGGGCTCAAGGAACTGGAGAAGGCGGCCGCCCCGCCTCCCAGACGCCCGTCAGGCCGACGCGCGTGAACCGGTGGGCGGCTGCTGGCGCGTCCTTGTGAGGAAGTCTCTTGTCCACAGGCTCGCTGATGGCAATGCGAATCCTGTTCATGGGAACACCAGAGCTGGCGGTGCCCTCCTTGAGGGCCGTCCACGGAGCCGGGCACGAGGTGGTGCTGGTGGTGACCCGACCGGATGCACGCCGGGGCAGGGGGCAGAGGGTGTCGGTGCCTCCTGTCAAGCGGGCGGCGC
>CAYYNS010000046.1:7294-8899 GCA_964473085.1 uncultured candidatus Brocadiaceae bacterium | reverse complement strand
TCGAGGTGTCGGGCCGCAACGTGAAGGTCAACACCCAGTACGACGTCGAGGACAACTCGTTCGCGCACCTTCGGTTCTCCCGCGGCACCATCGCCTCGCTCGACATCAGCTATACCGTGCCGGAGGCCTTCCCCTACGGGCGCGACCTCTACGTGGCGCTGCGCGGCACAAAGGGCACCGTCTCCTGGGCGCCTGCCTACGAGGGGCAAAAGGACGTGCTGGTGGTCTGTAGCGACGCCCTCGGCTTTTCGGGCGCCCCGCGCCGCAGCCAGGAGTTCGAGCTTGAGCCGACGCGGGGCTACTCCGGCTGCATGGGCAGCCAGTACGTGCGCTCGTTCGCCGAGGCCGTCCTGTCCGACCGCACGCCGCCTGTGACGGGCGAGGACGGCGTGGCTGCCCTCAAGGTCGTCGAGGCCATCTACAAATCCGCCTCGGAGAAGCGCTGGGTAGAGGTCGCACAATGAAGGTGGTTGTGACCGACTACATCGAGGACAACCTGGACTGGGAGGCCGGGGAGCTGGCCGCCCGCGGCATAGAGTTCGAGGCCTACCAGCTAAAGTTCAGGCTGGAACAGGAGGTCCTGGCGAAGGTCAGGGACGCCGACGTGGTCGTCGTGAACATGGTCAAGATGACCGAGTCGCTGCTGTCGGGGATGAAAAGGTGCAAGCTGCTCATCCGGCATGGGATCGGCTACGACAACGTTGACGTGGCGGCCTGCACCCGGCTCGGCATCCAGTTCGCCTACCAGCCGGACTACTGCAAGGAGGACGTCGCCGAGCATGCCATCGCGCTGATCTTCGCCTGCGCGCGCAAGATCGTGCGAAGCCGCAAGGTGCTGGAGGAAGCCAGCCGCAGGGGCCGCTGGGACTTCACCGGCCTTTTCCCCATGTACCGCCTGGACGGCAAGACGCTCGGCATCGTGGGGGTGGGCCGCATCGGAAGCCGCGTCTACCGTAAGCTTCGCACCTTCGGCTTGCGCATCCTGGGCAACGACCCCTACCTGAGCGACGAGCGCCGGGCCGAGCTATCTGGCATCCAGTGGGTGGACAAGAAGGTGCTCTTCAGCGAGTCCGACTTCGTGACCCTCCACACGCCGCTGACCGACGAGACGCGCCACCTGGCCAATGCCACCACTATCGGCTGGATGAAGCCAACTGCTTACCTGATCAACACCTCGCGCGGGCCGATGGTTGACGTCAACGCGCTGGCCGAGGCGCTCAAGGCCGGCAAGATCGCCGGGGCCGCCATTGACGTCTACGACCCGGAGCCGCCGCCACCGGACTATCCGCTTTTCGGCTTCGAGAACGTGATCCTGACCCCGCACACCGCCTGGGCCTCCGAGGAGGCGGGCTGGGAGATACGCCGCAGCATCCTCGCCGACATCCTGGCCTTCCACGAGGGCAGGCCCGCCCGGTGCGTCGTCAACCCGGAGGTGCTCCAGAAGAGGTAGCGGCTGCGAGGCGGCCCGGGCGGTGCCCGGAGGCGCCTCGGTTCGATCGGCAACGCTCGCAAGGGGAAGTCACAGATGGGCATCGCGCACGTCAGGGGGCCGCTGCCCGGCCCCAGGGGCAAGAAGCTCCTCGATGAGTGGCACAGGTACGAGGC
>CAYYNS010000046.1:2076-7194 GCA_964473085.1 uncultured candidatus Brocadiaceae bacterium | reverse complement strand
TGCTTCTTCCTTAGCACCGGCAGCGAGGCGATCGAGGGCGCCCTGCGGCTGATGCGCCGGCGCACGGGCCGCTTCGAGATCGTCAGTTTCGAGGGCGCTTTCCACGGGCGCACCTTCGGTGCCGCCTCTGTGGGCGGGATGGCGGGCCCCAAGCACCTCTACGGGCCCCCACTTCCAGGCGTCATCAGGCTGCCCTTCCCCAACCCGTACCGCGACCCCTGCGGCTGGTGCAAGGACGGGCCTGAGTTCAGGAAATACTTCGACTATGCCGAATCGGCGCTGGCGGCGAACTCCACCGGCAGCCTCGCCGGCCTGATAGTAGAGCCTTATCAGGGAGCCGCGGGCTTCATCTTCCCGCCGAAAGGCTGGCTCAGGCGCCTGGAGCAGTGGGCACGCTCCCACGACATGCTCTTTGCCCTCGACGAGGTGCAGTCCTCCTACGGCCGAACGGGCAAGATGTGGGCGATGGAGCACGAGGGGCTCAGGCCCGACATCGTCGCCATCGGCAAGGCGATCGGCTGCGGCGTGCCCGTCAGCGCCATCGCGGCCACCGCCGATGTGTTCTCATGCCTGAAGAAAGGGGAGATGTCGAGCACCCTGGGCGGCAACCCGGTCTCCAGTGCTGTGGTGCCCGTCATCCTGGAGATCATGAAGAGGGAGCACCTGGTGGAGAACTCGGCCCGCATGGGCGCCTACATGAAGCGGCGGCTCAGGGCGATGGCCCGCACCTGCCGCTACCTGGGCGACGTGCGCGGCATGGGCTTGGTGATGGGCTTGGAGCTGGTCAGGGACAAAAGGACCAAAGAACCTGCCCCCGAGTTGATAAAGCCTCTGATCATCCAGTGTGCCGAAGGCGGCCTGCTGGTGGGCGCGGTTGGCACCCACGGCAACGTCATCCGCGTGGCCCCGCCGCTTGTGATAACGCGACAGGAGGCGGACGAGAGCCTCGGCATCATGGAAAAGGTCCTGGGGAAACTGAAGCTGTGACCGACGCGCGACTGATTCGCCAGACCGTGGAAGCCCTCCTGCCCCAGACGCAGGAGCTGCTCTGCGACCTGATCCGCATCCCCTCCACCTCCGGGCAGGAGGATGCAGAGATGGAGTTCCTCTTTCGGCGGCTGCGCGACGCCCGGATCACGGTCCAGAAGGTCGAGCTGTCGGACGATTTGCGCAACGACCCTGACTACAGCACCCCCATCCCGGACCTGCACTACGACGGGCGGTTCAACCTGCGTGCGGTGCGCCACGGCGCCGGCGGCGGCCGCAGCGTGATCCTCAACGCCCACACCGACGTCATTCCCCCCTCGGAAGGCATGGCCGACCCCTGGACGCCGCGCGTTGAGGACGGCGTGGTGTTCGGCCGCGGCGCCTGCGACGACAAGGGCCAGGTGGCTCTCATCTTCCTGGTGCTCAGGGCGCTTGAGGCGCTGGGGGCCAGGCTCAGGGGCGACGTCATCGCTCACCTGGTCGTCGAGGAGGAGAACGGCGGCAACGGCACCCTGGCGATGGCCCGGCGTGGGGAGCGGGCGGAGGCCTGCATCGTGCTGGAGCCGACTGCTGGCAGGCTCATGACCTCCATCCGGGGGGCCGTCTGGTTCCGCCTGGCCCTTACCGGCAGGGCGGGGCACAGCGGTCAGGCCGGTGGCACGCGCAGTGCGCTCCTGATGGCGCGCGATGCGATGGCCATCCTGGAGGGCTACCATGCCCGGCTGCTGGCGGCCTCGCGCGGCCTGCCACTGTTCGATGCCTATGAGGACCCGATGCCGATTACGTTCGGGCGGCTTCAGGCTGGCAACTGGCCTGCTGCCGCCCCCAGCCGCGCGGTGCTCGAAGGCGTGCTGGGGCTGCTTCCCAACAAGACCAAGGAGCAGGTATGCCAGGAGATGCGCCGGGCGCTCCTTGAGGCAGGCGACCAGTACCTGGCAGGCAACTTCGAGCTGTCCTTCGTCTACCGCCACGACAGCAGCGTGCTGGACCCCGGCCACCAGCTTCCCCAGGCGCTGCTTGCAGCCGCGCGGTCGGCAGGGGCTCAGAGGGAGGTGGCCGCGATGCCGGCATCCTGCGACGCGTGGTTCTACAACAACCAGCTCGGCATCCCCACGGTCGTCTACGGCGCCGGCACGCTTGCGGTGGCGCATTCAAAGGACGAGCAGGTGGCCCTGCGCGACATCGCCCGGTGCGCCGAGGTGCTCGTGGCGTTCCTGCTGGATTACTGCGGAGCTTGAGCGATGAGGGCGCTGGTCAAGACTCAGAAGGGCGCTGGCTACGTGGAGGTGCGGGACGTGCCGGAGCCGTCGCCGGGCGCTGGCGAGGTCAAGATCAAGATCGCCGCCTGCGGCGTGTGCGGGTCCGACATCCACGTCTACCACGACAAGTTCCCTTACTGGCCGCCGGTGATCCTGGGGCACGAGTTCACGGGCACGGTCGTGGAGCTGGGGCCTGAGTGCAGGCGCCTGCGCGTGGGCGACCGCGTGGTGGCCGAGCCCCACACGCGGGCCTGTGGCACCTGCTACCTGTGCCGCACGGGCAACATCCAGATATGCCCTGAGAAGCGCTCGCCCGGCTGGGGCATTGACGGCGGCATGGCCGAGTTCATCTGCTACCCGGAAAGGCTCCTGCATCGCGTGCCGGACGCCATGACGTGGGACCAGGCCGCTGTGGTCGAGCCGGTGGCGAACGCCGTCACGGACCTGCTCGAACGCACGGGGGTGGTGGCGGGCGACTTCGTGGTGGTCCAGGGGCCCGGGCCGATCGGGCTGACGGCAGCGATGGTCGCCCGCGCCGCCGGCGCACGCGAGGTGGTCATCATCGGGGCGCCCGGCGACGCCGCCCTGCGGCTGAGGAAGGCCCGCGAGCTGGGATTCCAGCACACCATCAACATCGCCCAGGCCGACCCGGTGGCGGCCGTGCTGGACATGACCGGCGGCATAGGGGCGGACATCGTCGCCGAGTGCAGCGGCTCGCCGAATGCCATCCCACTGACGGTTGAGCTGGTGCGCAAGATGGGGAAAATCTGCGTGATCGGCCTGACCGGCGGCCGCCCCGTCGAGCTGCCCTGGGACAAGTTCGCCTTCAAGGTGGTGAGCGTCATCTTCAACATGTCCACTCAGTACAGTGCCTGGGACCGCACGATCAGCCTCATCCACAGCGGCGCCGTGCCGGCCGAGCGACTCATCACCCACCGCGAGCCGCTCCAGAACTGGAAGCAGGTCTTCGAGGACATCGAGAACCTTCGGGCGCTCAAGGCGCTTCTGATCCCGTGAGGCGTGCTGCGCCCGCAGCCGCAAAAGGGGGCCTGAGATGGCACAGACGATCGGATTCGGGATCCTGGGGGCGGGGCTGGTCGCCCCGTTCCACGCCCGCTCGCTCAAGGAGTCTGAAGGCGGCCGGCTGGTGGCCTTCTGCGACGTGGACCGCGCCCGTGCCGACAGGCTGGCCGCCGAGTACGGCGTGAGGGCCTACTACGAGCTGGAGGCGATGCTTGAGGACCGGGACATTGACGTGGTCAACGTCTGCCTGCCCAACCACCTGCACTACGACGCCGTGATGAAGTGCGTGCGCGCTGGCAGGCACGTCATCACCGAGAAGCCGCCTGCGCTCACGCTCAGGGAGACCGACGCGATGGTGGCGGCATGCAAGGCGGCCGGGCTCAGGCTCGCCTGCACCGTGCAGTCGCGCATGCGCAAGGCCATCCAGGCGATCAAGCGCGCCATCGAGAGTGGGCGGTTCGGACGGCTCCTTCACACCGACGCCTACATGAAGTGGTACCGCACGACGGAGTATTACTACTCCGACGCCTGGCGGAGCCTTCGCCGCGCTGGGGCGGGTGTGACCATCCAGCACGCCTTCCACTACATTGACCTGGTCCAGTACCTGGCCGGTCCGGCCGCCCGCGTCGGGGCCCGCATGACGAACCTAGCGCACCCCGGCGTCAGGCTCGAGGACACCCTGCTTGCCTTCATAGACTTCAAGAGCGGCGCCCAGGGCGTCGTCGAGGCGTCCACAGCCATGTGGCCCGGCACGGAGGTGCGCGTCGAGGTCAACGGCGAGAACGGCACTGCGACCATGTCCGGCGAGAGGATGGCCGTGTGGAAGTTCCGCGACGAGCGGCCGGAGGACGAGGAGGTCCGCCGCTATGGCGACGCGGCCCAGCAGACCGGCGCCACGGG
Organism: uncultured candidatus Brocadiaceae bacterium; assembly: GCA_964473085.1. Lineage (GTDB taxonomy): Bacteria > Planctomycetota > Brocadiia > SM23-32 > SM23-32 > CAYYNS01. The sequence continues at coordinate 3,025 of CAYYNS010000046.1, read as the reverse complement.
CCCCGCCGCCTTCGGCTACCAGGACCACAAGGCCGTCATCCAGGACGTGATTGACGCCATCCGCCAGGGACGCGAGGTGTTCATCCCTGTGGAGTCTGTGCGGCCCACGGTCGAAATAGTAATTGCTATGTATCAGTCGGCCGCCCGCGGCCGGGCAGTGGAGCTCCCGGTCGAGGACGACGAGAGCGTCTGGGACTGGTGACTGGATAGCTGCGGAGGAACGCCCACTATGGCGAAGCTCAAGGCGCTGGGGCATGCGTGCTTCCTATTCTCTGAGGGCGGCCACAGCGTGGTCTTCGACCCGTGGCTGAGAGGTAACCCCGAGGCTGCCTGCGCGCCCGAGGACGTCGAGGCGGACGCCGTGCTGGTCTCGCACGGCCATTCCGACCACCTGGGGGACGCGGCCGAGATCTCAAGGCGACTCAATGCCCCAGTAGTGGCGCCCTACGAGCTGGCGACCTACTGTGCCCGGCAGGGCTGCCCGACGGCCCCCATGCACATCGGCGGCGGGCGCCGCTTCGAGTTCGGCCACGTCAGGCTCACCCAGGCCCTCCACGGCTCGGCCGTGGTCGAGGATGGCCGCATCCAGTGCACCGGCCCGCCGTGCGGGTTTATCGTCACCCTCGGCAGCGCTACGATCTACTACGCTGGCGACACCGGCCTGTTCGGCGACATGCAGCTAATCGGCAAGCACAACGACCTGAGGGCGGCCATCCTGCCGATCGGCGACAACTTCACTATGGGCCCGGCCGACGCGCTTGTCGCCGCCGAGATGCTCCACGCCGACGCCGTCGTGCCGATGCACTACAGCGCGTTCGACGTCATCCGGCAGGATGTCGAGCGCTTCGCCCGCGACCTGGCGGCGCGCGGGATTCGCTGTCTGGTCCTCAGGCCGGGAGAGGAGGCACAGCTCTAACGTGATCAGGCTCGGCTACCATCCTGCGACTTA
>CAYYNS010000046.1:0-1976 GCA_964473085.1 uncultured candidatus Brocadiaceae bacterium | reverse complement strand
GGGAGAGGAGGCACAGCTCTAACGTGATCAGGCTCGGCTACCATCCTGCGACTTATCTCCAGCACGGGGCGGGCGTGGATGAGGCGCTGGGGGACATATCGGCGGCCGGCTGGGACGGATTCGAGTGGAGCCCGCACGGGCTCGCCCCCTACTACGCTGATCCATTAGCCTTCAGGGCGCGCCTGGACGCGCTGGGGCTCGACGTGTCGGGCATCTACTGCCGCTGCGGCTTTGCAAGCGACCAGGAGGTTGCCGAGTGGCAGAAGCGCGTGGAGGCGGCGGTCGAGTTCGCCCGCCGGGTCGGCACGCAGTTCATCATGCTCGACGGCGGCAGCTTGCAGCTTTCCCTGACGGCGGCAACCATAGACAGGATCGCGCGCCTGGCGAACGCTGTTGGCGCGCGGGCCGTCTCCGCCGGGCTCACGTGCACCTGGCACCAGCACTGGGGCACGCTGTTTCAGTACCCCGCCGATTTCGACGCGCTGATGGCGGCTACTGACCCCGCCCTGGTGCGCTGCACGCCCGACACGGCTCAGATGGCCCTCGGGGGGTTCGACCTCCCGGCGACCTTCGAGAAATACGTCTCGCGCATGAACTACGTGCACTTCAAGGACCTCGGGCCGGACCGGCGGTTCATCGAGCTGGGCCGCGGCACGGTGCAGTTTGGTCCGCTGGCGAAGGTGCTACTCGGCGCGGGCTTCGACGGCTGGATCATCGTGGACCTCGACTACACCGCGCTCGACCCGCGCGAAAGCTCGCGGGTCAACCTGTCTTATCTTCAGTTGAAGCTCGGCCTGAAGGGCCGCCGCCGGCCCGCTGCGCGACCCTGAGCGCGCGGGCCGCCGTGCTGCTGACAGAGATGGGCTTGCCCCGGAAAGGAGAACGCCCTTTGACACCTTACGAGCGCGTCGTGCGCGCAGTGCGTCACCAGAGGGCCGACAGGCTGCCGATTGACTACAGCGCAACGCCTGAGGCGCATGCCGCGCTCAAGAAGCACCTGGCAGTAGCGGACGACGAGGCGCTCCTGAGGCGGCTGGGCTGCGACATTCGCCTGGTGCGGGGGCGCTACGTGGGGCCGCCCGACACGGTTGGCGCACCGGGGGTAACAGCGGCAGGCAAAGACTTCCTGGGCGTGGTGTGGAAGCCAGTAAAGAACCAGTTCGCAACCTACAACGAGATCGCTTTCCATCCGCTGGCCCAGGCCACCACCGTCAGGGAGATCGAAGACTACCCCTGGCCCAGCGTGGACTGGTTCGACTACTCACACCTGAGCGCCGAAATTGACCGGATCAACCGCCAGCAGCGCTACTGCATCACCTTCTTCGTGGGCGGCGCGTTCGAGACACCGTGGTACATGCGCGGCCTGGCAAGGTTCCTGACGGACCTTCTGGAGTATCCAGACATCGCGGAAGCGATCTCACGCCGAGCAACGCAGTTCTACAAACAGCGCGCCCTGCGGGCCATCGAACAAAGCAAGGGCAAGATTGACCTTGTCTACAGCGGAGGGGACATCGGGACCCAGCGCGGGATGATGCTCGCCCCCGACCTGTGGCGCAGGCACATCAAGCCGTACTCCAGCGAGCTGATCCGCACGTTCAAGGACATGGGGCTGATGACAATGTACCACTCCTGCGGGAGCATCGTGCCGGTGATCGAGGACCTCATCGAGATGGGGCTGGACATACTCGATCCGATCCAGCCGCGAGCGGAGGGCATGCGCCCGGAGGACCTGAAAGCCCAGTTCGGCGACCGGCTCACGTTCCACGGAGGGATTGACGAGCAGCACCTGCTCCCCCACGGGACCCCAGAGGCGGTGAGAAAGGAAGTGGTGCGCCTGATGGAAATGCTGGGAAGCGACGGGGCCTACATCGTCTGCCCCGCGCACGCGATCCAGCCGGACACCTCTCCCGAAAACATCATGGCGATCTATGACACCGCGCTGGGCTATCATTGGCCCTGAATTACAGCCGGGGAAG
>CAYYNS010000045.1:7536-8907 GCA_964473085.1 uncultured candidatus Brocadiaceae bacterium | reverse complement strand
CCCGCACGCTCGCGAACCAGCCTCTCGCCCACGACCTTCCAGTGTCCCCACAGGAATGCCGCTGTGAAGAGTAGTCCCTGCACAACGTTCGAGACCGCCAGCGCCGCCCATACCCCTGAGACGGCCCCCCATGCACCCGCCAGGCCATAGGCGAGCGGGATGCGCAGCACGAGCATCGCCATCGCGCTGATGAGCATCGGCCAGAAGGTGTCCCCAGCCCCGTTCATCGCACGCCCGAGCACGGCTGAGAGCGCCGTAAACGCCAGCGTGACGGAGAGCCAGCGAAGAAGCCCTGCGCCGTCCGCCACGACCCCAGGGTGGGAGTTGAACATAGCAATGAGGCTCCCGGCAAAGGCGAAGAAGGCCAGCCCCACCGCCGCTGAGAGTGCCACCCACATGCCGGCCGTCACCCAACCGGCCCTTACAGCCCGGTCCGTTCTGCCTGCCCCAACGTTCTGGCCAACCAGCGTGGAGGCCGCCTGGCCCATGCCAATGCCAGCGGTCAGCACTGCGAACCAGAGCCGCATCCCGACCCCGTAGGCTGCAAGCGCCACCTCGCCGAACATCGCGACGGCCCGCACCACCATCAGCCCCGACAGGTTGATCATCAGCATCTGGCCGGAGCCGAAGATGCCGATCTTCAGGATCGTCCTGATGGTGCGGGCAACGGGGCGCAAGTGCTGAAGGCGCAGGTGAAAGCTCCGGTGCCGCCCCGCAAAGAACACGCGCGCCAGCATGCAGCACCCCACCAGCCTTGCCGCAACGCTTGCCCATGCCGAACCGACGACCCCCAGGGCTGGCATGCCGAGCCAACCGAAGATCAGCACGGGATCGAGCACCGTGTTGATCAGGTTGACTACCGCGGCCACCTTCAGCGGAGTGATCGCGTCGCCCGCCCCGCGCACGGCCGCCGCGAACGTGATGCTAAGGAGCATGACCAGGGAGCCGCCCGCAGAGACCTGAAAGTAAGGCGTCCCGGCGGCCACGACCGGCTCCTGCGCCCCCAGCGCCCTCAGGAGCGCGGGCGCAAGCGGGATGCCGAGCGCAGCCACCAGCGCGGACAGGACCACGACCATCAGGAGGCTCTGCGCCGCGGCCTCCTCCGCACGCTCCCGGCTGCCTGCCCCAACGGCCTGGGCGACCAGCGCCGTGCAGCCGATCGTCACCCCAACGCCCAGGTTGTAGATGATGCTCAGCAGCACGCCGCAAGCAGCGACACCCGCGATGGCCGTCGGCCCCAGCGATCCGACGAAGATCATGTCCACTATTGAAAGCAGGTCGTCCAGAAGCGCCGTGACCGTCATGGGCAGTGCCAGGCGCCACACGCCGCGCACGATGCTGCCGCCAGTGATCCAGGAGGGGCCCGGCGCA
>CAYYNS010000045.1:0-7436 GCA_964473085.1 uncultured candidatus Brocadiaceae bacterium | reverse complement strand
GAGGAGGTGCTGGCGGACACCGACGTGCTCACCTGGTGGGGCCACACGGCCCACGCAGAGGTCAAGGACGAGGTCGTCAACCGCGTGCACGCCCGCGTCCTGGACGGCATGGGGCTGGTCGTCCTCCACTCGGGCCACTTCTCGAAGATCTTCCAGAAGCTCATGGGCACCACCTGCAACCTGAAGTGGCGGGAGATCGGCGAGAGGGAGCGCCTGTGGGTGATCGAGCCCGGCCACCCCATCGCACAGGGCATCGGCGAGTACATCGAGATCGAGCACGCGGAGATGTACGGCGAGCGGTTCGACATACCTGCCCCCGACGAGTTGGTCCTTGTAAGTTGGTTCCAGGGCGGCGAGGTCTTCCGCAGCGGCTGCTGCTTTTACCGCGGCCGCGGCAAGGTCTTCTACTTCCGGCCCGGACACGAAACCTACCCCATCTACCATCACCCCGGCGTGCTGCGGGTGATCTACAACGCGGTGCTCTGGGCGGCACCCGTCGCAAGCGCGCCGCCGACGTTCGGCAACTATAAGCCGCTCGAAAAGGTGGCCCAGTAGGGCGTCGCCCGACCGCCACGCAGGAACGAAAAGGGGGACGCCAGTCTGAGGACGCCCCTTTTTGCCGTGCGGCTCCTACACAGCGTTGACCCGCCAGCCGGCGGCTGTTTATAATACACTTGTATCGTGGTGGCCCTCATGTGGGGGCACAGGATCGGGCCTCTGCGTTCGCGTCGGGGGAGGTAAAACGTGGGTGAGGCGAAACAGTTCCGCAAGCGGCTGGAGGCACTCACCAGGCAGGCGCTGTCCGAGACCGCTCGCGGGCCCGCAAGCGCCGACGAGATACGGCGCGCCATGCAGAGGCTGCGCCAGTTGAGTCGCGAGCGTCGCCTCCAGCCCATCCTTTACCGGCGCGACCTGCCGCAACCCAGCCGCAGCCTGCCAACGTACCCTGTCCCGCCCGGCGAGGCAGTCACGCTCGAACAAGCCGTCAAGGGCATCGAGTGGCGTGTCCCCGGCTGGGGCCGGGCATACGTGATAGAGACGCGGCCTGCCGAGCAGGAAGAAGCCCCGCGCGGGCTGCGCAGCGCACTGCACCGCGCCCTCAGCCCTGAGGGCTTCCCCCTGCGGCGCAGCCTTGCCCAGCTAAGCGGTTCAGAAGCGATCCTGCCAGGCGACCTGATGTTTCTTGACATCGAGACCACTGGCCTGTCCGGCACGCCGCTGTTTTTGATCGGCACAATGCAGTCGGAAGGGGGCGAGCTGGTGGTGCGGCAGTACTTCGCGCGCGACTACTCCGAGGAAGCGGCGGTCATCGTGCTGGGAGCCGAGCTGCTAGCCCGCAAGAAGGTGCTCATCACCTTCAACGGAAAGAGCTTCGACATGCCCTACCTGCGCACGCGCGCGGCTGCAACGGGCGTTCGGCTATGCCGGGAGCCCGCCCACTTCGACCTGCTCCACGCCTGCCGCCGTGTGTGGCGCGGCGTGCTTCCGGACTGCCGCCTTCAGACCCTCGAAAGCCGCATCTGTGGGCGGTGGCGCTACGGCGACATCCCCAGCTCCGAGATACCGAAGGCCTACCACGCTTACGTGCACACGGGCAACGCGGCTGTCATCGTGCAGATTCTGCGGCACAACACGCTCGACCTTGTGACGATGGCCGAGCTGGCGGTGCGCTTCCCGCTGCCGGCGGCGGCTGGATAGGCGCGCCCACGAGGCCGCCGAGGGGTCGGCGCTTCCCGGCTTTGCAGGAGGGCGCACGCGTGGACTTCGGGGCGCTTGTCAGCCCAGTTCAGTCGTCGCCAGGCTATGCAGGCCAGATAGTGCACCTGCGCCGGGTGCCCGCGCGCCAGGCGCGCCATGCCGAGCCCGACGCCCCACTCTCTCCCGCGCTAAAGCAGGCGCTCCGAAGCCGCGGCATCGAGCGCCTCTACACACACCAGGCCCAGGCGCTCGACCGAGTGCGCCGGGGCGAGGACGTCGTCGTCGTGACGGGAGCGGCGAGCGGCAAGACGCTCTGCTATGTGCTGCCGGTGCTGAAGATGCTGCTGGCTGAGCGGCAGCACCGCCACGCTCCAGGACGCCGACACAGGCGCCGTCCTCGGGGAGCTCGACCGCTACGACGCCCAGCCGATCGTCCATCCCGAGGCAATCTACATGCACCAGGGCGACACCTATCGCGTGCTGGACCTCGACCTGGAGAGCAACATCGCCCGCCTGAGGCGGGTGGAGGTGGACTATTACACCCAGCCGCTCGGCGGCACGGACATCCACCACGTGCACCACTGCCTGCGCCAGAAGCCGTTCGGGACCGGCACGGCCTGCTGGGGGGAGGTGACAGCCTACTTCACCACCTGGGGCTACGACAAGATCCACTTCTATTCGCTCGACCCGATCTCCCGGCACAGCGTGAAGCTGCCCGAGTTGGTGCTCGAGACGATGGCCTCTTGGGTCATCCCGCCCGAGTGGCTCATGCAGAAGGTGCGCGCCGCGGGACTCGATGCACACAGCGGCCTGCGCGGGATCGGCTACGCAACGCGCATGCTCCTTCCGCTCTTCATCACGTGCGATACGCTCGACTTCTCCCATACGGTCGGCAGCGTGAACCTGAACTGTCCCGACACCGACCAGCTCGCAGACACGCACGAGGGTGCCGAACAGCGCCTCGAAAAGGCCCTGCGCAGGCGGCTGGAGCGGATGCGCGAGCCCCAGGTCCTCCACCCGCTTGAGCCCAGCCCCCAGGCTGGGTATCCTGAACGCGAAAAAGACGAGGCGATGGCCAAGGCCGATGTCGAGAGGCGCGCCGAGCGGCGACGGGATTTTTCAAGAGAGCTCCGGCGGCGGATCGCCAGGTCTATCCCCGATGAGCGGCTCAAGGCCGACGCCGGCCGCCCGCTGCTGCCCCCGGGCATGAAGACAAAGGCGGGCAACAAACCGCCAACCCATTTCCCAGGGCGCCCACCTGCCTCAAAGGTCGAGGAAGCGCCGCAGCCGCCTACGGGAAAGTGCGGAGGCGGCGCGGCCGAGTCGGCCGAAACAGAGGGCGGGCTGATACGGCATGGCGACCCACTGGCAGCCCTCGCGCGCCGGACGAAGAAACGAGGCGAACGCAATGGCCCGAAGCGGTGAGCCAGGAACACTTGCGGAGCGCGCTGAGTTGAACCGCACGGCGACATGCGCGAGATGCTCAAGGCGTCTGGATGCCGAAGCGGCGGTGCTGCTGTGGGACGGGCGGCGCTACTGCGGGCAGTGCGTTGAGGCAGCCTGTCCCGGACTGTCGCAGGCTGCACGGGGACGCGTGCGTCTGGAGGAGGCCGTCGCCCCGGACGCCGAGCCGACGCCGTCGAAGGTGCGGTGGCAAAGCCTGGCGGCGACCGTTGTGCTCCTGGGGGTCGCCTGGGCCGCCGCCCTGCTGGCAGCCTGGCTCGGAAAGTTCGATTGGAAGGGAACGCTCACGGTGTCGGCCTACGTCCTGGCCTTCTTCCTGCCAATCATTGTGGGCATGTGGTTCTCGCTCGGACGCAGCGAGATCGCGCCCGCTGCTACTCGGACCGCGACCGGCGTGGTGGCTGTGGAGAATGGCCGGGTGACGGTGCGCACGCAGACCGACAGGCGGACGCGCGAGCGGGCCGTCCCCCTGACCGAGTGCGAGTGGTACGTGGGCCGCGCCAGCGACGATCCGTCCGTGCGCGCGCTGTGCGAGCCTGACAGGAACGCCATCCTCATCGTGCTCTTCCCGCACAAGGACATCTGGCCCGACAGGCAGGTGATCGCATGCGGGCGCACGCCCGAGATGGCGAGGCTCTGGGTGGGGTTCCTCACGCTGGCCGGGGTGCCCTGCAGGGGCTGAGCCGCGTGCCGCACCTGCCTGACGCGATGGCTACCGTGGCCCGGCCCGCATTGAACGGCTGAGGCACGCGGGGTATGCTGGTGCGCGAGAGCTGCGGGCGCAGCAGCAATCCATCAAGGCATGGTCCGCTTTCCCGACAATCGCACGATCAGACCACATGAACGTTTCCGGTTTCCTCAAGCACGTTCAGAAGCAGGATTTCTACTCGCAGCAGATTGCCCACCTCGAGACGCTGCCCGCGCGTGCAGCGCAGCATGCGCAGGTCGAGGGGGGGCTGCAACCGGCCGTCCGCGCGGCGCTCCAGGCCCAGAGCATCCGTCAGCTCTACACCCACCAGGCCGAGGCGATAGGGCACGTGCGCCGGGGGCTAAGCGTCGTCATCGTCACCGGCACTGCCAGCGGCAAGACGCTCTGCTACAACATCCCCGTGGTAGAGTCGCTCATCGAGGACGGCCAGGCGACGATGGCCTTCATCTACCCGACCAAGGCGCTGGCGCAAGACCAGCTACGCGCCCTCGGCATGTTTCAGCAGCCTGCGGGGCAGGTCCGGTTCCTGGCCGGCACCTATGACGGCGACACGCCCTCCAACCTCCGCCGCAAGCTCCGCGACGGCGGCAACGTCATCCTGACCAACCCCGACATGCTGCATCAGGGCATCCTGCCACACCATGCGCGCTGGAACCGCTTCTTCACCCACCTGAAGTATGTGGTCATTGACGAAATCCACGCCTACAGGGGCGTGTTCGGGTCGCACCTGGCGAACGTGGTCCGCCGGCTCCAGCGCGTATGCCGCCACTACGGCTCTTCGCCCCAGTTCATCTGCTGCTCGGCCACGATCGCGAACCCTCAGGAGCACGCCGAACGCATCTGCGGCGTGCCTATGCAACTCGTCACGAACGACGGCTCGCCGCGCGGGCCGAAGAGGTTCGTGCTGTGGAACCCGCCGCCGCTTCAGAGCGCCGCCCGGGGCGCGCCCGACCACTGGCGTGTCGGCGGCGACCGACGCAGCCCACTCTGGGAAGGCGTCCACCTGATGACCGCCCTCGTGAGGGAAGGCGTGCAGAGCATCGCCTTCGTGCGCACCCGGCTAAGCGCCGAGCTGATCTTCAAGAACTGCCGCGACCTGCTGCGGCCGGTCTCCCGGCGCCTGGGCGAGTCCGTGCACGCCTATCGCGGCGGCTACCTGCCTGAGGAGCGGCGCCAGATCGAAAGGCGGCTCCTGAACAAGGAAATCCTCGCAGTCGCAAGCACTAACGCCCTGGAGCTCGGCATAGACATAGGCAGCCTCGATGCGTGCATCATGGTGGGTTATCCCGGCACGATTGCCAGCCTCTGGCAGCAGTCCGGCCGTGCGGGGCGGGGCAGGGAAGAATCCGTCGTGTTCCTCATCGCGCAGAACTCGCCCATTGACCAGTATCTGATGGCGCACTCGGCCTACATCTTCGCCCAGAACCCCGAGCAGGCGGTCGTGGACCCCGACAACCCGCACATCGCCGTCGGCCACATCAAGTGCGCCGTGCAGGAGCTGCCGCTGGGCGACGCGGAGGTCGGGCTTTTCGGCCCCTACGCCCGCACGATACTGAAGCTGCTGGAAGAGGACCGCCTGGTGCGCCGCATCGAGGGACACTGGTACTGGGCCTGCTCAGAGTATCCCGCCGCCGAGGTCAACCTGCGCAACATCGCCGGCCCCGTCTATACGATCATCGAAGACCCGGCCGGCACCGTGATCGGCACGATGGACGAGGTGAGCGCGCTCTCCCAGCTCCACGACCACGCGGTGTATCTGCACGGCGCAGAAACTTACCTCGTCAATAAGCTGGACCTTGACCAGAAGGTCGCGCGCGTCGAGAAGCAGGACCTCGCCTACTACACGCAAGCCGTCACCAGCTCCGACATCCGCATTGACGAGACTGAGCACCAGGCCCAGTGGCGCGGCGGCCTGCTTGCGTTCGGCGACGTGACCGTCACCACCACGATTCCGATGTTCAAGAAGATCCGGTTCCACTCGCGCGACAGCCTGGGCTTTGAGAAGCTGGAGCTCCCTCCGCAGCACCTGGAGACAGTAGCGATGTGGTTCTGCCCGCCCCAGGCGGTCGCGGATGACATGAAGCGCCGCCGCATGGTGGTGGGCGAGGCCCTCGCCGGGATTGCGAACGTGCTGGTGGAGGTGGCGCCGTTCTTCGTCATGTGCGACACCGTGGACGTGGGCGCAGTAGTGAACTCAAGCTGCCTGGGGCGCGACACCCTGTTCCTCTACGACCGCTACCCCGGCGGCATGGGCTACGCGCGCCGCTGCCTAGAACGGGCTGAAGAGATCATGCGGACCATCTACGACGTGATCCGCCAGTGCGGGTGCGAGGACGGCTGCCCATCCTGCGTCGGCGCCGCCATTCCGCCCTTCGCCATGAGCGACCTCGACAGCACTGTGCGCGGGCGCATCCCCAACAAGGAAGCCGCCCGTTTCTTGCTGGAAATGGTCCTGGGCCGCTGACAAAAAACCGCTGCCTGCCGGCAGCGGCCGAGCCCTTCGGCAAGCTCGCAGGCTCCCCTACGAGCTCTCCTCCCCCACCTCCTTGACGATCTCGTCGAGCTCCCGGCGGTTTATGTCCTCCAGTTTCTTGCCCCGCACATCAACACGCTCATTGAACTTCAGCGCGGTCTCCTGCATCTTTTGATGGGTCTCCTTCGACCCCCCGTAGAGGACGAAGTTCGGGCCCTGCGAGATCCTCACCTTGCCATCGAAAGCGTCGAAGCCCAGGCCAAGGAGACCCTTGATCCCAAGCGGTTTGTCTTTCTCACGATCGCGCGCCATACGGCACTCCGCTTACAGGCAAAACCCAGCCACCATCCAGCCTAACCGGCAGAGGCAGACCATGTCAAACGCACGCCTCTGACAATCCAGCCCCGCCGGCCTTCAGGCAAACTTGCGAACTCAGCACCTCGCAAGGATGCGCTCGGCTACGATGCGACGCCGTCGCTCATACTCGTCGCCTGCGGCAGACGGCCTCCCCAGCAGACGCTCACATGCCCCCGCCGCCCTCACAGCATCATACAGCTCAACATCGTGAGGTCGTCATCCAGGGCAGGCGTGGCAGAGCGCCTCACGAGCGCGGCGTAGAGCTCGGCCAAGCGATGATCCCGGCCCACGGGGCGCAGGCCATCCAGAAGGGCGACCAGCCCATCCACCCCCAGACGCTTTCTGGGACCCGTCCTGATCTCGGTCACGCCGTCCGTGTAAGCCAGGAACCTGTCCCCGGGAGCCAGTGGCAGGGTAGCTGCCTCGAAGTGCGCCTCCCTTTCCACCCCGAGCGGAATGCCCGTGGACGGAAGTTGCGGGACGTGGCCGCTTGAGGCGAGCTGGAGCAACGCCGGAGGAGGTCACCTTACCCCCGGCCAGTTGCTTGACGGTCGCTGGGCCGCCCGCTATCCTATCAAATCTCGACGGCCCGCCAGCATTCGAACAGCGTAGCGAACTGCCCGGCGGCATCGTCTGCACTGCGCGGCCTTCCGAGCCCTGCCGTGCCTGCCCGAGCAGGTGTCGAACCGGGTGAGTGGTGGCATGAGAACAGACGAGATCAGGAAGCGGTTCCTG
>CAYYNS010000044.1:7247-8971 GCA_964473085.1 uncultured candidatus Brocadiaceae bacterium | reverse complement strand
GTATAAGAGACAGCTATGTGTACGAGATCGATGATCCCACGTCCTATGCTCGGCTGATTGACGCACAGATGCAGTCATGGGCTGACAAGCTCTTCGAACTAAGCGACGGCAAGATAGCTCTTTACTTCAAGACCGAAGCAGCTGTAACCCCTCTCACCGACTTCAAGGAGAGGCGCGGCAAATACGAAGTGTCGCCAGAGGCGATACGGCCACTCGTTCGACTTCGGCCTAACGAGGCCGTCCTTGTCCTCTTCTGGGTTCCTATGGATGGCCCCGACTTCCCTCCTCGGGACGCCAATGCTTACTACACTTCGGGGATGTTCAACCAGGCTGGCAACGTGCGGTGCATATTTGCCTTTACGACCCGCGAACGCCTGCAAGATCCCGAGGGCTGGACGCGCCTGAGCGGAGGACTGCCGCACGAGCTCTGGCACGCCACGGCTAGTCTTGTAAAGGAAGCTGGCTTCAAGGGGTTCATACCGAGCAATCATAGCAAGGAGGATTGGCAGCGGCTCTGCCAAGAAATGACTCTGCAGGGGCTCCCCGTCCCGCGGTACCAGTATGAGGATCTTTACCGCACTATTCCGTCGTGGGCCGCATGCAGGGAACTCAGACGACGTTACGGCTGGGTGGCCCGCTGGGGTCGGGGACCGCGCCAGCTTGAAAGTCACACTCCAGGCGCAGAGCCGCTCGAACAGTAGTATCTGCGGTCTCCGTCGTCGAAGGTCCTACTGAGCTTTGCATAATACGGTGATGGGTGTATGGGCCGAATAGCGATGTGGTCGCACGTTCTCCAGGACATCCGAATCACCCTAACGTGCAAACTTCAGTAACAGAGCCGCGGTTGGATCACACCGCAACTGCGCTGTGCGCCCAGCCACACCTTGAGCACCAAGAAACTATATAGCTCATCATGAAAGGGAAAACGCCGGCTTGCGCCACGGCTGGCCAACAGCAAGCCCCGGGCTGACTTACCGCTACCGCCGCATCTGCCGGTTGACCGCTTCCAGGTCAAACGCTTCGGGGTCAAAACTGCCCCCAGCCCATTCGAGCATCTCCTCATGGTCGGGATGCTTCGGATCGCTGATAGCCCTCAGCAGTTCGTCATACCCCCAGATGCCGCCGCAGTCCTCAGGCGGGCCGGCACGCTTTCCGTCCACACACGTCGGATATCGTAGCTTTTCGTCTGGCGCGAGAACGTCCTCGACCTTGACCTGGTGTTCCCAGTTGTCCCCGAAATCGTAGATGTAGCGGAACGCCTTGCCTTTCTTCAGTCCAATCGCCCCCAGCCGAGCTTTGCGTTCGTCCTCGACGTCCCCAAGCTCGAATCTCCGATCAGAATACGTTGTCTCCCCGAGCTCGAACTGGTGGAGGTGGCTGTTCGTCCAGCCCATCGCTGCCTGGATCGCGTAGTGCAGGCCTTCCAGGGTCGTGCCGCCTGGCACGAGGATTCGCCGCCAGATAGGCGGCTTGATGCCAACAAGCGTCACTTTCAACCGATACACCTGCGAAGCCCCGCCCTTGTCCTGAGGAGCACTCTTTCCCTTCATCTCCCTTCTCCATTGTTGTTAGAGCCGCAGCTCGTGTTGCGTTTCTTGCTACCGCTACGTTCGTGCGGCCTCCTACGCTCTGATACTTCGCCGGTCGCCATCATACCACACCGAGGGGTAGGGCCGCTTCGTTGACTTTCGCGTCCTCGGTAGCCTATATTCGTGCACGTCAAG
>CAYYNS010000044.1:0-7147 GCA_964473085.1 uncultured candidatus Brocadiaceae bacterium | reverse complement strand
AGGGCCGCTTCGTTGACTTTCGCGTCCTCGGTAGCCTATATTCGTGCACGTCAAGGTACTACTCAACGGTCAATGCATGTACGAAGAACTCTACGAGCTGGTGCAGGGGTTGCGCGAGCCGCGCATCTGCGTCGTGGGCGACCTGATGCTCGACACCTACGTGTGGGGCAGCGTCGGCCGCATCTCACCCGAGGGGCCCATCCCGGTGCTGCTGGTCGAGCAGAGGGAGCACCGTCCCGGGGGGGCCGGGAGCGTCGCCGCGATGCTCTGCGCCCTGGGCGCCCGCGTCTGGATCGTGGGCGTTGTGGGGGAGGACGACGCTGCTGGCAAGCTGCGCGCAGGTCTCCAGGCCGCCGGCGCCGACGCCTCGGGGCTTGTCACCTGCCCGGGCCGCCCGACCACCCTTAAGACGCGCTACCTGGGCTACGTGCGCACGGCCGGGCGGGGCGTCCAGCAGATCGTGCGCGTTGACGAGGAGGTGACAGACCCTATCACGCCCCAGCAGGCCCGCGCCGTGCTCGCCAGCGTCCGAGAGCGCTTGCCGGAGGCCGGCCTCCTGCTCATCCAGGACATGGCGAAGGGCCTGTTCACGAAGGACCTGCTGAGGGAGGTCATCCGCATGGGGCGGGAGGCAGGCAAGCCGGTCGTCGTGGACCCCGTGCGGGACAAGGACTATTCGGCCTACCGCGGCGCCACGTGCCTGCTGCCCAACCGCTTCGAGGCCGAGGCGGCAACGGGCATGACGCTGGCAGGGGAGGAGCACTACCGGGCAGCGGCCCGCAAGCTCCTGCGGGAGCTCGACCTGGAGGCAGCCATCATTACGCTCGACCGCGAGGGGATGTTCTACGTGACGGCGGGGGGCGAGGAGCGCCACGTGCCGACCCGGCCGCAGGTCGTGGTGGACGTTACGGGCGCGGGTGACATGGTGGCGGCGGTGATCGGGCTTGCGCTGGCGACCGGAGCGCCGGTAAGGGGCGCCGTAGAGCTTGCCAACATTGCCGCTGCAATGGAGATAAGCCGACAGGGGGCGGCGCCCATCTCGCGCGCTGAGCTGATGCTGGAACTCCAGGCCGAGTCCTCTCCAGCCTTGCGCAAGATCAAGAGCCGCCAGGAGCTGATGCAGATCCTCAGCGAGCGCCGCAGGGCGGGTCAGGCCGTGGCGTTCACGAACGGCGTCTTCGACCTGCTGCACCTTGGCCACGTTGAGCTGATCAGGTTTGCCCGGGCGCAGGCCGACTGTCTTGTGGTGGGCCTCAACAGCGACCGGTCCGTGCGCGAGCTCAAGGGCCCTGAGCGGCCGATCAACACTCAGGAGGTCCGCGCGCAGACGCTCGCCGGCCTGCCGAACGTTGACTACGTGGTGATATTCGACGAGGCGAGCGTGCTGGCGCTGATCAAGGAAATCCGCCCCGACGTGCTGGTCAAGGGAGCGGACTACGGCAGGGAGGGCGTGGTCGGGCGGGAGTTCGTCGAGTCCTACGGGGGGCAGGTGAAACTGGCGCCCAGGGTCGAGGGCCTGTCCACCACGGAGCTTATCAGAAGGATTACCCAGGACGGTGAGAGACGAAATCGCAGGGATACTCAGGGAGGCGGCGGCCCTGCATGAGGCCGTCGCGGCGGCTCAGGCGGATGTCATCGAGCGCCTCGTGCGCCTGATCGCCGACGCCCTTGCAGGCGGGCGGGCGCTCTACGTAATGGGCAACGGCGGGAGCGCCGCCCAGGCCCAGCATCTGGCAGGCGAGCTTGTGGGGCGCTTCGAGAGGGACCGGCGCCCGTTGCGCTGCCTGGCCCTCACGACCGATACGAGCATCCTGACGGCCGTCGCCAACGACTACGGCGTCGAAGATGTTTTCCTGCGGCAGGTTCAGGCGTTCGCGGAGGGCGGCGACGTCGTGATGGGCATCTCCACGAGCGGCGACTCGACAAACGTCAACCGGGCCCTGGAGGAAGCGCGGCGCCGGGGTGCGAGCACCGTCGGCCTGACGGGGCGCAGCGGCGGCAGGATGCGGGCGCTGTGCGACGCGGTCGTCTGCGTCCCGTCCGACCTGACGCCCCGGATTCAGGAAGCCCATCAGACGATCATCCACATCATCTGCCGCCTGGTCGAGCGCCGGCTGTGCAGCCCGTGAGGCTGCCGGGGTGGCCCGGTTGCGCCGCCTTGCAGGGGACAGTAGGATGTGGGCCATCACCGGCGTTCGGGGCGCGCACGGCCGCGCAGGAAAGGGAAAGCATGTTGGGCGAGGACTTCTTGGTCGGCACGATCTTCCGGCTCCTTGCGCTGCTGCCCGCGCTGACGCTCCACGAATTCTGCCACGCCTACAGCGCTTATCGGCTCGGCGACGACACGCCGATGGCCCACAGGCGCGTCACCCTCAACCCCCTGGCCCATCTGGACCCGATCGGCACGCTGATGATCCTGTTCGCGCCGATCGGCTGGGCCAAGCCCGTGCAGATCAACCCATATAACTTCCGAAACCCCGGCCGCGACGTGGTGATAACGAGCGCAGCGGGGCCACTGGCCAACATCGTGCAGGGGACGTTCTGGGGCCTGGTGCTGCGCGCCTTCGTGGTGGGCGGCGTTACCAACGCGCTTGCGCTGGGCTTCCTGGCGCTGCTGACGATGATCAACTTCGTGCTCGCACTGTTCAACCTGATCCCGCTTGGGCCACTGGACGGCCACGAGATACTGGCCTATTTCCTGCCGCCGCGGGCACAGATTCGGTTCCGGCAGTTCAACCAGTACGGGTATGTCGTCCTGCTTGGCATCATCCTGCTGTCGTGGCTCACGCCGGTCAACATTCTTGCCGTCTTCCTGCTCCTGCCGGCCGAGCTGGCGGGGTTCGTCATTTCCGGCCAGGACATCTGGGGCCTGGTCCAGCACTCGGGCATCTTCTGATGGACGAGACGGGCGACAGAACTGGCGGCGCGCCGGATGCAGCCGGGCTTTCCCTGGAGGCGTTCCGGGCGGACCTGGAGGTCTTCAGCGGGCCGCTGGACCTGCTGCTGCACCTGATCAAGCGCGACGAGGTGGATGTGCTGGAGATCCCCATCTCTCGCATTACGGACCAGTACCTGGCTGCGCTACGCGCCATGCAGGCGTTCGACGTGAACGTGGCCGCTGAGTTCCTGGTGATGGCAGCCACCCTCATGGACATCAAGAGTCGCATGCTGCTGCCGGAGACCGTAGGGGTGGCCGAAGAGGAGGTGGACCCGCGCGATGCCCTTGTGCGGCAACTGCTCCAGTACAAGCGCTTCAAGCAGCTCGCCGACCAGCTCGGCCGGATAGCAGAGGCGAGGGGCCGGCGCTTCGCACGCGAGCCGGAGGGGCTTGAGCCGGCCGAGCCGGCGCCTGTGGACGTGGACAGGCTTCTGAGAGATGTCACGATCTGGGACCTGGTGACGGCCTATGCGGAGGTGGTGCGGCAAATCCAGCTTTCGCAGCCGACCCACATCGTCTACAGCGACGTGCCGATACAGGCCTACATGAACGCGGTCCTGGCGACGCTTGCGCGGGAGCAGGGTACTGTGGACTTCCTGGACTTCTTCCTGGCGGACAAGTCGCGCGAGCGCTTCATCGGCATATTCCTTGCACTGTTAGAGCTGGTGGCGAAGGGGCGCATCGTGCTTCAACAGGCGGAGGGCGACCGGGCACATATCGGCATAGCCCTGGCCCAGCCGTCAGCATCGTCAGAGGGGCCCCCGGCCGAGGCGATTTGAGGCGTCCCGAACATCCTGTTAGAATACCCTTACAGGGGGACGCCGCGGGTCATGAGCTGGTCGGACGAAGGCGTCCTTTGTTTTAGGCGGCGTCTCCCGAGGCGGCACCTGCGTTGCGGCCTTCCGCTTTATCGTCCTGGCGAGGACGCCCTGAAGGGAGACGAGGACCGGTGCAGGCAATCCTGTCCGACATCCACGCCAACATCGAGGCCCTTGAGGCGGTTCTGGCGGACATCGAGAAGCACTCGGTCTGGCGGGTGATCTGCCTGGGCGACGTCATCGGGTACGGGCCGAATCCCAAGGAATGCATTGACCTCGCCAAGAAGTTCAACGTCACGATCCTCGGAAACCACGAGGAGGCACTGCTGGTTCAGCTTCAGCAGGCGATCTTCAACGTAAAGGCACGAGATTCCATTGACTGGACGCGCGCCCAGCTCGACATGTCCACCAATGGCAGGGGTGAAAACGCGTCGCGGTGGGACTTCCTTGGATCGCTCAAGGAGAGCTACCAGACCGACGACATGCTATTTGTTCACGGCACCCCCACCGATCCGATCGGCGATTACCTTTACCCGCGGGACATCCAGCGCCCCGACAAGTTGCGCCCCATGTTCGAGGTGATTGGCCACATATGCTTCGTTGGCCACACGCACGTGCCTGGCATCTGGATGCAGGACATGGTCTATCTGACCGTTCAGGAGGTGAACAGCCACTACTGGTTCACGCGCAAAAAGACCATCGTCAACGTTGGAAGCGTGGGCCAGCCACGGGACGGCGACAACAGGGCGTGTTATGTCCTGCTGCATGACGGACACATCGAGTTCCGCAAGGTGCCGTATCCTGTCGAAAAAACCGTCAGCAAGATCAGGAAGGTCGGGGACCTGGATCCTTTCCTGGCCGAGCGCCTGCTGCAGGGACGCTAGGGGCTCAGCCTGGGGCCGCGCCGGGCGGGGAGCGACTCAGCGAGCGCCCGTCGCCACTGCCTTCTGCTGAAGGCTCATGAACAAAAAGAGCTTCATCCTGTTCCTCCTGGTCAGCGCCCTCATTATGGTGGGGTGGTATCTGGGGGTGTCTCTGATCTACGGGAAGCGGCTTGCCCAGCGTGCCGGTCCACCGGAGCAGGCACAGCCCCAGCAACCCTCCCTTACCGAGGTCCCTGGCGCGCAGGCCGCAGAAGGCAAGCCGGAAGCAGAGGCCCGCCCGCAGATGGAAGAGTTGCGCGATCTTCCGCCGCTGCAAAACGAATACATCGAGTCCTGCTGGATCAACAGGGGCGCTGCCCTCAAGTCACTGACGCTCCTGCGGTACAAGGCGCCTTACTTCGAGGGCGACGGCAAACGCAGGCCGCCCCTGAGGCTGGTGCGGGATTTCCAGGAGGGCTACTACAGCGACGTGGTCGAGGCGGTGACGTTTTTGCCTGCGCCCGGCGATGAAAAGGCGTGGCGCCAGGACGTCTCCACTGCCAACGTGCTCTACGCCGTTGACAGCTCGCGCGGAGGCGAGGGGTGCCTGGTTTTCGAGGGCGCGCTCGATCCCCGGCTCACCGTGCGCAAGACGGTTGTGGTGCGTCCGGGCAGCTACCACTACGATGTGACGCTCGAGTTCATCAACCGTACGCAAGCGCCTCTACGCTTCAGCTACAGGCTGCGCGGCCCGGCGGGCATCGAGCGCGAGACGCTGGAGGGATCGCTGCTCGCATCCGTGGTCGGCTTGAGGGAAGGCAGCAGGTACCGCGTCGCGCAGGTGCCGGCCGCGCAGCTTCGCAAACGCAACCGCCTCAACGAGTCCGCCGGCATCCTGTGGGCGGGGATGCTCAGCCAGTACTTCGTCGCGTTCGTTCAGCCCGAACGGCCTGACTGGATTCGGTCCGTCGAATCAAGGCTCATCGTCGAGACGGACATCGCCGAAGGACGTGGCCGCTGGGGGCCCGGCTGCATGCCCCCCAGCATGGAGGCCAGACGGCCTGAGCTCGCTCGCAGCAACGCCACGGCCATCATCTTTTCCACCGAAGTGAACCTTGGACCGTCCGAGAGCCTTGCGCACACCTACCAGTTCGTGGGTGCGCCCCTGCTCGACGAGGTTCTCGAACCCTACGGTGCAGGCCTTACCAACGCGCTGCGCTCCGGCACCCAGCACTTGTTCACATCGGTGCTGTCGCTGGGCACCGTCGGCTGGATCGCCCCCCTGATGCTGAGCATCCTGAAGGCCTTCTACGCGGTGGTGCACAACTACGGCGTGGCAATCCTCTTGCTCACCGTTGTGGTCAGGCTGGTGCTGCACCCTTTGACGCGCATGAGCCAGGTGAGCATGCTCAAGACGCAGTCCCTCCAGCCCAAGCTGCTTGAGCTGCAGAGGAAATACAAGGACGACAGGCAGAAGCTGGTCCAGGAGCAGATCGCACTCTATCGCCGCTACGGCGTGCACCCAATGAGCGGGTGCTGGCCCATCGTGCTACAGATGCCCATACTGATTGCCCTGTTCGTGACGCTCCGCTCGTCCGTCCAGCTACGACAGGCCGCGTTCATACCGGGATGGATCAGTGACCTCAGCCAGCCCGACACCGTCTGGCGTTTTCCGCGCTACCTGCCGCTGTTCGGCAACGAGCTGAACATACTGCCCTTCCTGATGGTGGGCACATGGCTGCTGAGCCAGGCGACAATGCCCAGACCGGCTGACCCGCGGGTGCACCAACAGCAGAAGATCATGCAGTGGATGATGATCCCGTTTGCCATCATGTTCTACCACGTCGCCAGCGGCTTGCTGCTCTACTGGACGGCGAGCAGCGCCCTGGGGACGTTGGAGCAGTGGTTGATCCGCCGCATGACAGGGGAGATCAAGCTCAAGGCCGCCGACGAGGAGGAGCCACGGGGCAGGCCAGCCAGGCAGACCGGCAAGGAGAGGTTCTGGCAGCGTCTGGTGCGTCGCGTTGAGGAGCAGCGCAGGCGGGCGGAAAAGGCACGCAGTTCCAAGCCCAGAAAGCGCCCGTGATCACGTGCGACGCATGTCGGGTCTGGCACTCCGCGCAGCGCTGTGATACCCTATAGCCGTTAGAGCTGAAACCGTTCCTCGAAGTCCCGGTGATCCACATGGTTGCAGCAAGTGCAAGCTCACCCAAGATGGCCGGCGAGGTAAAGGCCGTCCGTCGCCGGATACTCTCCCTGGCGGGGATTGTGGAGTCCGCTTTTGCTGATGCCGTGCTGGCCCTGGCCGGGGCGGGGCCGAACGTGGCCAGGGAGGTGCGCCGGGAGGATTACAAGGCGCACAAGGTCTGGCTGGAGACCGACGGCCTGTGCGTCGGGCTTCTTGCGGCTGGGCAGCTTCAAGCTGAGCAGGTGCACTACGTCGCTGCTGCGATCCGGATCGGTATGAACCTCAAGCAGATGGCCGACAAGGCGGTGTGCATCTCACGCTACATGAAGGCCTGCCCGGA
>CAYYNS010000043.1:0-8972 GCA_964473085.1 uncultured candidatus Brocadiaceae bacterium | reverse complement strand
TGAAGACTGAGAACCAGCGCGGCGGATCGGGCTGGGTCATGCGGGCGGGCATGTATGCGGAGGTGCGTATCCCCCGCGCTGTCGCTCGCGACGTGCTCGGCGTGCAAGCAAGCGCACTCAAGCGCAGCGGGGCAGCCGAACACGTCTTCGTGGCGCGTCCCGCCAAAGAGGTCGTTGAGGTTCGGCGCAGGGTCGAGCCTGAACCGGGGCAGCAGGGCTTGAAGGCGCAGGTGCGCAAGCGCATGGCGCGCCTGCGGTCGAAGCTCCGCCGCAACAGTCCGAGCGAGGCCGAACCGGACGATCAGGTCGTGATAGAGAATAAAGAGCTCGAAGTGTGGAGGGCGCACCGGGTTGAAGTGCAGACTGGCTTGCGCGCGGAAGGATACGCCCAGATCGTCGGCGGCGCCCTCAGCGAGGGCGACTGGCTTGTGGGCAACCCCCGCGACGACTTGAGGGACAGCGCGCGAGTGCGGCCCATGGAGAGGAAATAGGAGAGGCGTTCCGAGCCACGCCTGAGGTCACAATGGGGATTTTAGAGCTCATCGTTCGCCGGCGTGTGATGACCACCGTCCTGGTGCTCATCGCGGTCATCCTTGGCGCGCTGTCGTATTCCTCCCTCGGACTGCGGAGCATGCCGGAAATCGAATTCCCGATGGCCACGATCACCACCATTTACCCCGGTGGCAGCCCCGAGGAGATCGAGACCGAGGTCACCCGCAGGATCGAAGACGCCATCAGCTCGATCGCCGGCATTGATGAGATCCAGTCCTACTCCCAGCAGGGGATGTCCCTGGTGCTGGTCACGTTCCGCCTGGAAGAGGACATTGACATCAAGGCGATGGACATTCGGGACAAGTTGGACCTGGTCCGGGCCTCTCTCCCCGATGATGTTGAGGATCCCATTGTTGGCAAGTTCGACATTGGCCAGATGCCCATCATGACGCTCGCGCTGGTAGGTCCTCAGCCCGTCAACGAGTTGTATCGCGTGGCAGACGAGGATCTGCGCAAGCCACTGTCCCAGGTGCCTGGCGTCGCCGACATTCAGATCACCGGCGGCCAGCGCCGCGAGATCCAGGTGTTGCTCGATCCGGCGCTGCTCAGGAAATACGAGGTCTCGCCCGACGACGTGGCTCGTGCCATTCAAAGCACCAACCTGGAAATCCCTGCGGGGCACATCACGGAGCGTGCACGGGAGTACACGATCCGCACCGCGGGTCGTTTCAGCAGTGTCGAGCAGATTCTGCGCGTTCCGATCCGATCAGCCGGCGGCGGCACTGTCGAGCTGCGCCACGTGGGGCGGGTGGAGGACATCTTTGAAGAGGAGCGCAGCAGGTCCCACGCCGACGGCCAGCACAGCATCATCCTCACGGTGCTCAAACAGAGCGACGCCAACGAGGTGGAGGTGGCGGACGGCGTCCGGGCGAAGAAACCGGAACTCGACAGGCTCCTGCCTGCTGGCGCGCAGATGTTCGTGGCGGAGGACGCCTCGGAGTTCATCCGCGGCGCCCTCTCGAACGTCACCAGCAACCTGCTGATCGGCATTCTGCTCACCTCGATCGTGCTTTACCTGTTCATAGGGTCGTGGCGCGGAATGCTCATTGCAGGCGTTGTCATTCCCGCCGCAGTCGTCGTAACCTTCTCGTTGCTGCTCTTCTCGGGCTTCACGCTGAACATCCTTACGCTGACGGCGTTGGCGCTCTCGGTCGGCATCGTCGTGAACAACTCCATCATGATCCTGGAGACTGCGGAGCGTTTTCTCGACAAGGGCCTGCCGCCGGTGGAGGCTGCCATAGCCGGCACGAAGGACATCGGCCTGGCCGTCTTCGCTTCCATGGCTACGAACCTGGTGGTGTTCCTGCCGATGGCCTTCATGGGGCAGATCATCGGGCGGCTCTTCAAGGAATTCGGCCTGACGATCGTCTACGCGACGGTCGTTTCCCTGGTTGTTTCCTACACACTTACGCCCATGATGTGCGGATGGCTGCTCAAGCAGCGCAGCAGCGGGGACCCGCCGTCGGGATTGGTTCGCAGGGCGCTCATGGCGGCCGTGCGGGCGCTGCCCTGGCTTTGGGGCGTGGCGTTTGACTGGGTCAGGCAGCTCTACCTGGGGATTCTTGACTGGTGCCTTCGCTGGCGCAAGGCCACCGTGGTCCTGGCGGTCTTGCTGCTGGCTGCGGTCGTTTTCGTTGCGGCGAAGTTCGTCGGGATGGAATTCTTCCCGGTCTCGGATGAAGGTCAGTTCCGGGTCAGCGTGGAGACGCCGGTTGGCAGTTCCCTCGATTTCACCGAGGGGCGGGTCTCTGAGGCCGAGAGGATCATCCGGGAGCATGTGCCTTACCTGGAGCACTACTACGGCCGGATAGGTCGCGTGTCTGGCTTTCTCGGCAGCAGCACGACGGGCACGAACATAGCGGAGATCGGCGTCGTGATCTCGGACAGATCCGAGCGGGATGAGAGCGTTTACGACATCCTTAACAAGCTGCGGCCGCTGCTGGCGAAAGTTCATTCAGCGAAGTTGACGGCGGGTGCGGCAGGGCACATGGGCGGGGGCGGCAAGCCCGTCGCCATTGAGGTGACGGGTGAGGACCTTGACGAGCTGCGCGCTGCTGCGGCCGAGGTCGTGCGCGAAGTAGAGAATGTGCCGGGCACATCTGGCGTTGACCAGTCCTGGCGTAGCGGCCAGCCGGAGATCCAGGTCATCCCGCACCTGGAGCAAAGCGGCCGCTACGGCCTCTCGGTGCGTGACATCGCGCTAACCGTGCGCACGTACCTTGAAGGGCGCGTCATTTCCCAGTTCAGGGATAAAGGGGAAGACTACGACGTGCGCGTCAGGCTTGACGCGGAGCATCGCAGGTGGGCGGAAGACGTGAAGGACCTGTTCATAAAGTCCGTCGCTACTGGCGAGATGATCCAGATAGGGCAGGTAGCGGAGGCTAGCCACGAGTCGGGCCCCACAGTCATCACGCGCAAGGACCGGCGCCGTCTTATCACTGTGGAGGCTGACCTCACAGGCGGCCGGCCGCAGGGGGCAGTCGAACACGACATCCGTCAGCGGTTGGCGCGCAACTCGAGCATTCCGCCCAGCGTCAGCGTCGGCTTGGGCGGCCAGTCAGAACTGAGGCGCAAGAACTTTGCCGAACTGTTCAAGGCGCTTGGCACGGCTTGCGTCCTCACTTTCCTGTGCGTTGCGGGCATCATCGAGTCGTTCGTTTTCGGAACCATCATCATCCTGTCCATTCCGGTTTCGCTTGTGGGCGTTGTGTTCGCCATGCTTGTGGGCAACGTAACGGTCAGTATCCTTTCGCTGATGGCCATGGTGATGCTTGTTGGGATGGTCGTCAACAGCACCATCGTCGTGCTGGACTACGCGACCCGGCCCGAGCACAAGCACTTGCCTGCTGCGCAAAGGGTCAGGGAGGCCTGCGACGTGCGGTTCCGGGTCATCGTCATGGCGAATCTCACCACGATCGCGGCGATGGTACCCCTGTCGCTCGGCATGGGGTTCGCTGCCGAGATCTTCCAGCCCATCGCCGTGGTCGAGATCGGCGGCGTCGTTGCCTCCGGTACGCTGGCGCTGCTGGTGATCCCCGCCGCCTACACGATGGTTGAGAACTGGCGGGAGAAGGGGAGAACGCGCAGGCAAACGCTGGCTGGCCGACTGACTTGACGCTCTGCTGATACCCAGATAGAATACACGGCTGCAAAGCGCTGCGAGCTATGCCCGCAGAGCGGTGTGGTAAACCGAGCCGCAATGGTCACCAGAATCTTCACCAGTGGCTCTCCGTGGGTCCTTTTTAGACCGGCGGCTGTCTTACCGAGCCTCTCAGGGCTTGAGCTCCCAAGTCGGACAGGCACGGGACTGTACGGACGAACAGGTAACGGGGCAGGCGCTCCACCCTACAACGGTTGCTGCAACCCCTCTGCGCATAACGCATGCGAAACGCCGGCAGCGCTGGTATTTTTTGGTTCTCCGGTTGTCTTCCCGAGGGAAGTGCTGGTGCCGCAAGGTGCTGCGAGCACGCCGCGAGGCGGCGTTGAGCACCGCAGCCCTCGCCGGTGGTGCCGTGTTCTTCGCTGACCGTTGCCAGAAAGAGAGGTCAGTCAACAGTGGAGGTTAGAATCAGCGGACGACACGTGGAAGTAACGGAGGTAATGCAGGGGCACATTCGTAATCACGTTGACAGGTTGCCTCGTTTCGACGATCAGATTCAGGCCGTGACCGTGACCCTGATGAGAGACGCCAGGGGAGATAGGGTGGAGGTCATAGCAAGATGTCACAGGTCAACCCTTGTGGCCAATGCGCGCAGCCACGACATGTATCTGTCAATTGACGAGGCGTTCGGCAAGATGCAGCGTCAGATCATCCGGTTACACGACAAGATTGTCAGCAAGCACAAGGCCCAGCAGGCTGCCAGGATGAATCGGGAGCGCGGGCGCTAGCACACGAGAGCGCCGGGCAGATGGACCTGCCGCAGGGCGAGGGCTGAAGAAATCCCACAGCGAAGTCCTGGGTTGGCAATACAGACATGCGACTGGCACAGTTCCTTACGGAGAAGAACATCTGTCCCGACCTGAAGGCACAGCACAGAGACGGCGCTGTGCAGGAACTGGTCTTGCGCCTTGTCCAGGTCGCCAAACTGAAGCAGGAGCAGCTCGAACCGTTGGTGCGAGCCGTTGTGCGGCGCGAAGCCCTCGGCACAACGGCGATCGGCAGGGGCGTGGCCGTGCCCCACGCCCGTGTCGAGGGCCTTTCGCGGACCTACCTGATCCTCGGCTTGAGCAAGGAAGGCGTAGACTTCGATGCGCTTGACGGCGAGCCGGTACATGCGATTTTCCTGGTCATCGGCTCAGAGAAAGCGGCTGACGAATATATCGAAATCCTCAAACGGATCAGCTCCTTGATCCGCAACGACGACTTCCGCCGCTTCCTGGCCAAGGCACACACGGCCAGCGAGGTCGTTGAGCTCGTGGCGGAGATGGATCGCTGATCAAACGGGGCGGGCGCCCTGGATGGCAATTTCGGTGTGGTTGTTGGGCAGCCTGGTCGCAGGCGTTCGGGTCAGAGCACCAGCGATGAGGAGCCGAACGAAATACAGCAAGAAAATGGTCATCAAGAACCGCTTGGGGTTCCACGTGCGGCCCGTGCAGCGTTTCGCGGAACTGGCGGGGATCTTCCGGTCCAGCATCGAGGTTGAGATTGACGGCCAGCGAGTGTCGGGCAAGAGCATGCTGGGCCTCGTGAGCCTTGGTGGACGTTGCGGATCGGTTATGAGGATCACTGCTATGGGCGAGGACGCCCGCCAGGCGATGGGCGTGCTGAGTTATCTGGTTGACCAGAACTTCTTCGTGGAAGACGATCTGGACAAGGAGAAATACCCGGACCGGCACATAACGCGTCTGGTTACTTTCGCCTCTTGTTTCGATAGTAACGTGTGGGTAGTTTGCAGGGGCAAGAAAATCAACGTGCGAGACAACGAGGGCCTGCTATCATTGGGTCTGAGGCCCACCTCCAGGGTGGAGTTCCTGGCCGAAGGCCTTGACAGCATGCAGGCGCGTCAGGTGCTTGATACTCTGGCATCTTACCAATTCTACGTCGAGGACGAGATGGGCGCCAGAGCTCGGCAGAAGGCGGACTGAACGATGGATATGCGCCAGGGCCTGCCCGTGTCGCCGGGCATCGCAATTGGTGAGGTCTTCCTGTTGGAGGCCGAGGGCGTGCGCATTCCGGAGCACTTCATCGCGCCGGAACATGCACTGGCGGAGGCGGAGCGTCTCGGGAAGGCCCTGGACGAGGCAGCGCAGGAACTCAGGAAGCTGGCCGAGCAGGTGAGGGCGAAGTCAGGGTCGAAGATCGGGGAGATATTCGTCGCTCATGCCGGCATGCTCGAGGACGAGTCGTTTCGCAAGGAACTTGTCGAGCGCGTAACGCAGAAATACTACACGGCCGAGTTTGCCGTTGCGCGCACGATGCGCCACTGGCGCAAGGTCTTCCAGGAGGACGCCTTCCTGGCTGCGCGTGTGGCCGACCTGGACGATCTGGAGCGCCGGCTGCTGCGCTCGCTGTTAGGTCAGAAGCGGGAGGAACTCTCGACCCTTCAGCGCGAGGTTATCGTCGTTGCCCATGACCTGAGTCCGAGTCAGATTGCGACCGTGGATACGGGGCATGTCAAAGCGTTTGCCACGGACGCTGGCGGGCCGACGAGCCACACTGCCATCATTGCCTCAGCCATGGGCCTGCCAGCGGTCGTGGGGCTCGGAACAATCACTAACGACGTCAGCGGCGGCGACCTGCTCATCGTGGACGGCAGCCAGGGACTTGTGATCATAGAGCCTGACGCCGAGACGCTCGAGCGTTATCAAGCGCGCCGCAACGAGAGCATGGAGACTGGTAGGGTTCTCCTGCGCAAGTTCAAGGACCTTCCGACGGAGACGCGGGACGGGCGGCACGTTGGCCTGTTTGCAAACATCGAGTCGCCCAAGGATATCTCCCGCGCACTCGAGTACGGCGCCGAGGGGATAGGGCTCTACCGCACAGAGTTCCTGTTCCTCGGCCGCAAAACGCCCCCTACTGAACGCGACCACCTGGAGGCATACGTCGAGGCGGTGCGACAGTTGGGGGACCGCCCCATCATCATCCGCACGTTAGATCTCGGCGCGGACAAGTTCGCGCTCGACACGCCAGTGGTCAAGGAAGGGAATCCCTTCCTTGGAATGCGCTCCCTGCGTTACTGTCTGAGCCATCCCGACCTGCTTGTTGTGCAACTGCGGGCGATACTGAAGGCCAGCGCCCTCGGCAATGTCAAGGTCATGTTCCCGCTCGTCTCGAGCCTCGAGGAGCTCCAGAGGGCGAAAAGGGTCCTTGCCGAGATTCAGGAGGACTTCAGTAGGAATGGCCTCCAGTATGACCCTGACATGGAGGTCGGCGCGATGATTGAGGTGCCCAGCGCGGCCGTGTGCGCGGACAGTCTGGCACGCCACTGCGACTTCTTCAGCGTCGGCACCAACGACCTGATTCAGTACAGCCTCGCTGTGGATCGCGCCAACGAGCACGTGGCCCACCTTTACCGGCCCGAACACCCGGCGGTGTTGCGGCTGATCAAGATGGCATCAGACGCCGCCCGGAGGGCCTCCATACCCGTCGGCCTTTGCGGAGAGATGGCCAGCGTGCTCACCTACACGGCACTGCTGGTGGGTCTGGGCATCAACAGCCTCAGCGTTGCGCCTCCTCAGGTGTTGCCCGAGATCAAGAAGGCCATTCGCTCGCTCAAGTTCAGCGACGCCGAAAGGCTGGCCAAGGACGTACTCCGGGCTGACAGTCCCGCCGTCGTGATGAAACGCCTTGAGCAGGTGAACAGGCGCCTGCTGTCCGAGATTGTCGCCTAGGCGCTTGCCCCCGGCATGAGTCCGAGTGCCTGCGGGTCAGTCCGGCCCTGCACTTTGCGTGTGCCATTGCACGGGCCTACGCAGCAGCCTCTCGTAGACCGGCGCCGGCACATACGGCCGGACGCACTCCTGCCATCCCTTGGGTCCCATCAAACCCTTCACGAAACTGCTGCTCACCTCGCAAATCTCCCGCGGTGGCATCAGGAAGACTGTCGTGATCCCCGGGTTGAGGTCCTCGTTGATGTTGCGCATGGCGCGTTCGAACTCGTAATCCTGCTGCGAGCGAATTCCCCGCAGGATGTAGTTTGCCCCCAATGATTTTGCATAGTCAACCAGGAAAAGGTTCTCGAAGTGGCCAACGTCCACGTTCTCGTATTGGCGGGTGCACTCGCGGAGCATTTCCATACGCTCTTCCGTCGAGAACGTGTAACGCTTGTTTGGGTTGGTCCCGACGGCCACGATCAGTTTGTCAAACAGTTGCGCCCCCTTCGCGATCATGTACATGTGGCCCTGCGTGGGCGGATCGAAGCTTCCGGCATAGACGCACACGTTATGTTTCTTCACGCTGGCATCAACCTCCGAAAGCTCAGAGTGCCCCGCGCGGCACGTCGGCCTCCAGCAGGCCGCCCTTCGTGACGAAGGAGCCGCTCCTTCCAGACGATCCCGGCGCTAAACCTGCCCAGGCTGCCGTCGGCTCGCACTACCCTATGGCAAGGGATGAAGATAGGCACGGGATTGGCTCCCAGGGCGCACCCCACTGCGCGAGCTGCCCCTGTCCGCCCGCAAGCCCTTGCCAACTCCCCGTATGTGATGGCGGAGCCGAACGGCACGCGCAGGAGCGCTTCGTACACGCTGCGCCGAAATGGACCCACATCCTCCGGCAGGAAGAGGTGTGACTCGCATTGAATGGGCTCTCCTGCGAAGTAACGCTCGAGCATGTTCACATAAGGCGCCAGGCCAGGCACAGCCGCGCGCCATCCCTCTGCTTGCCGCTCGCTGCCGAGGATGACCCTGCACAGCCTCTCGCCGTTCCCAACCAGCGTGATCGGCCCGAACGGGCTGGCGTAGTGCACTTCGATCATCGGCAGTTCCTGCACTTCAAACGCCTTGTCACTCGGGCTGCAGCACGGTGTAACCACGTGGCGGCTCGTACGTAAACGTCTCTGCGGTCAGGTCAGGGTTCAACTCGATGTCGCGCATCTGAAACGTATGGACGATCTCGCCGTCGCTTTCGTGAAGCGCGATCACGCGGGGCAGCCACAGGTCACTGGCCACTTCCACTTCGATCGTGGCAAACCGTGCGGGCTCCTCCTTGTCCCTGGGCACGAACTTTAGCCGGTAGCAGATGATTGGTGCACCGGGATCGTTTCCGGGCGGGGGCGCCTGCTCTTTCTGGCTGGTGAGCGTGATTTCGTATTTCTCCAGCAGCTTGGCAGAGCTCTCGCCGTAGCCGAAGGTCAGGAACGAGGCCTCAGTCGCCGCGCTTTCCAGGCCCGCTGCATCATACAGCTCGACCTGCTTGTCGTTGTGGCTCACCACCCACCAGTGCTTCCCGTCGGAGCAGACTTCTTCGTTCCTCGGCTTGCCCA
>CAYYNS010000042.1:7724-8990 GCA_964473085.1 uncultured candidatus Brocadiaceae bacterium | reverse complement strand
ACTTCGGGCGCAACCCGAAGGGACGGGGCATCTTTCGCTGGATGCCTGCGTTGCTTGGGCTCGGCGCATCGGGCCTTTGATGCAGCCTCGCCCTCGCGCCTTGGCCTGCAGCGAAGTCTGCCCCGTCGCGGCCACGGGAGGTCTTGATAGAGGCTCTAAGCAGGCTTGCTCAGAAGCATGAACGCACGGCTATTGTTCATAGAAAGGGCCTGATTGCCTGGAAAGAAAGTGTCCGCACCGGCCCACCGCGTCAATGACCGGATCAAGGCGGCCATGGTCCGGCTTGTCATGGAGAACGGTGAGCATGTTGGGGTCCTTTCCCGCGAGGAAGCCCTCCGGCGGGCCGAAGAACTCGGAATGGACCTTGTAGAGATCGCTCCGGAAGCGAACCCGCCGGTCTGCAAAGTGCTGGACTACGGCAAGTTCAAGTACCGTCAGAAGAAGCGCTTCCAGCAGCAGCGGCACCATAGGGGCGAACTCAAGGAAATCCGCATCGGCTTGACAACCGAGCAGCACGACCTGGACGTCAAGGCCAACCGGGTCGTGGAGTTCCTCCAGCATCACCACAAAGTCCTTATCAGCATGCAGCTAGCGGGACGTCAGAAGGCGCACACCGACCAGGCTATCTCGCAGATGCAGGCCTTCGCGGCCCGGTTCGAGCAGTTGGGAAAGCTCGAGCGGCCGCCAACACTGGAGGGCACCGGGCGTATCACCGCCCTGCTGGCAGCTAGGTAATTCGCGCGGGTGATCGCGTACCTCACTACAGCCGGTCCCTCGTGCGGCGGGTGCGCACGGAGAGCACCGCGAATGAAGACGCACAAAGGCATCAAGGGGCGCATCAAGGTGACCGCCTCTGGAAAGGTGCTTCACAGGCGGGCCGGCAAGAGGCATCTTATGAGCAAGAAGTCCTCGAAGAGGCGGCGTGGACTGCGCAAGTGGCACAAGCTGCCGGCTGGCGAGGTCAGGAAGCTCAAGAGGCACTATAACCTCGGCTGACACCTACCTTCCCTTGGACCCTGCAAGCTGAGAGACAGGCATGAGAACACGAAAAGGTGCGGCCAGAAGGCGGCAGAAGAAACGCTTGCTGAAACTCACGCGGTCCTACTGGGGCGGGCGCGGCCGGATCTACAGGGCCGGCAAGGAAACCCTGCGCCGTGCCCTGCGCTATAGCTGGGCGCACAGGCGGCGCCGCAAGCGCGATTTCCGCCGCCTCTGGATAGCCCGGCTCAACGCTGCAGTGCGCATGCACGGCATGAGCTACAGCCG
>CAYYNS010000042.1:0-7624 GCA_964473085.1 uncultured candidatus Brocadiaceae bacterium | reverse complement strand
TTCAGCGAGCTGTTCGCCTCAATTGCGAAGCTTCCGTCGCAGGACAGGCCCACAGCGGGCCAGGCCGCCAACAGGCTGAAGGCCGAGTTGACGGCCTTGCTGAAGCAGGCCGCTGCGCGCGTGGCCCGCGCACGGCCGGCCGCTGTCGCCCGCTTCGACCCGACCCTTCCCAGCCAGCGGCCTGCGATGGGCCACGTGCATCCACTCTCCCTCATCATTGAGGAGATATGCGACATATTCCGCACGCTCGGCTTCAGTGTGGCCGAGGGCCCCGAGGTGGAGCTCGACTGGTATAACTTCGACGCCCTCAACATCCCGCCGGATCATCCGTCGCGCGACGACTTCGACACGTTCTACATCAGCGACCACGTGCTCCTGCGCAGCCAGACATCCACGGTGCAGATCCGCACGATGGAGAAGACCCGGCCGCCGGTGCGGATCATCGCCCCCGGGCGCTGTTTCCGACCTGAGACCGAGGACGCTCGCCACGCGGCTGTCTTCCACCAGGTCGAGGGCCTGGTGGTGGATGAGGGCATCAGCTTCAGCGACCTGAAGGCCGTGATCCACATGTTCGCGCGGCAGATGTTTTCCCCTGACGTGCGGGTGCGGTTCCGGCCGTCTTTCTTCCCGTTCACGGAGCCGAGCGCCGAGGTGGACTGCACCTGCCCGGCCTGTAGCGGCAGCGGCTGCGGCACCTGCTCCCACAGCGGCTGGGTGGAGTTCTGCGGCGCGGGGATGGTGGACCCCAATGTGTTCGACGCCGTCGGCTATGACAAGGAAAGGTACACCGGATTCGCCTTCGGCATGGGCGTGGAGCGGATCGCGATGCGCAAGTACGGTATCAAGGACCTACGGCTATTCTACCATGGCGACTTGCGCTTCCTCCAGCAGTTCTGAGGCCCCCTTCTCGGCATCGGGACCATGAAGGTCAGCTACAATTGGCTGAAAGACTACTGCGACTTCGACATGCGGCCGCGTGAGCTTGCCGACCGGCTCAGTCAGGTCGGCCTGTGCGTTGGAACCTATGAGCCGGCCGGCGACGACTGGGCGCTCGATGTCGAGGTGACGACGAATCGGCCCGACTGCCTGTGTCACATCGGCGTTGCCCGCGAGATAGCCGCCATGACAGGTGGCCGCTTGCGCTATCCCGACGTCGTGGCACCCGAGGCGCAGGACGTCGTCTTCGACGAGATCTCTTCCGTCAGGGTCCGCTGCCGCGACCTGTGCCCGCACTACACAGCGCGCCTCATTCTGGGCGTCAGGGTCGGCCCCTCGCCACAGTGGCTCCAGAAGCGGCTCGCCACATGCGGCCTGCGCCCGATCAACAGCGTCGTGGACGTGACCAACTACGTGCTCCTGGAGATGGGGCAGCCGCTGCACGCGTTCGACCTGGCGCGCCTGGAAGGCCGGCGGATCGTCGCACGCCGCGCAAGGGACGGCGAAAGGATCACGACGATTGACGGCATCCAGCGTGCCCTCAGCCCTGAGATGTGCGTGATAGCCGACGCCTCAAAACCCGTCGCTGTCGGCGGCGTCATGGGCGGCATTGAGAGCGAGATCGGCGAGTCCACCACGGACGTGCTGCTAGAGAGCGCGCGGTTCGACCCGCGCAGCATCCGCCTGACCTCGCGTGCCCTGGGGCTGTCGAGCGACTCCTCTTACCGCTTCGAACGTGGGGTTGACCCCGAAGGTGTCGAGCGCGCATCGCTCCGCGCCTGCGGCCTCATCATGGAGTTGGCGGGGGGAAGGCTCGCAAAGGGCATCGGACGCCTCCGGGCCGAGCGGTGGAAGCCCGCGCCCGTGACCATGCGCCATGCGCGCCTGGCGCTGGTGCTCGGCATCCAGGTTGAGCCTGCCCAGACGCGCCGCATCTTCGAAGGCCTGGAGCTCAAGATCGTGCGCCAGACTCGCCATCGCATCACCGTCATCCCGCCGAGCTGGCGCAACGACCTGACGCGCGAGATTGACCTGATCGAGGAGGTCGCCCGCATCCACGGCTACGACAAGATCGGCGAGACCACGCGCATCCCCGTTGCGATAACGCCCCTCAGTCCGCGGCAGCGCTGCGAGCGAACCTTACGCCGCCTGCTGGCCGGCGCGGGCTTCAACGAGGTGATGACCTACAGCTTGGTCAGCGACACGCCCCTTCAGCGCATGCAGCCCTGGCATGAAGGCGAGCCCATCGGCATGCGCAACCCAGTCACTGCGGACCGGGCGTACATGCGCCTGACAAACATGGCGAGCCTGCTGGCCGTGAAGCGCTTCAACGCCTCCCACGGCATCGCGTGCGTGGACCTGTTCGAGCTTGGCAAGGTCTACCTGCCGCGCGCCGATTCGCCGGACGGGCTGCCGCTTGAGAAGGTCTGCCTCACCATGCTCACCGACCGCCAGGATGGCTTCTTCATCCTTAAAGGCGCGCTCGAAAACGCGCTGGAGGTGCTGCACGTGGAGGGGAGGCTCGCCGAAAAGCCGACCGCTGCCGGGCCGTTCGAGGCTGGACAGTCGCTCTTGCTCAGGCTCGACGGGGCGCTGCTGGGTTGCGTGGGCATGCTGCAAAGGACGATCTCGCAGCAGCATGATTTCCCCACGCGCCCGGCCCTGATGGAGGTGGATTTCGACCTGCTCGTGCAGAAGGCCTGCATCGTGCCTGCCGTGCGGCCCGTGCCGAGATACCCCGCGGTCGTGCGTGACATCGCCGTCGTCGTAGACGAGAACGTGGCCTGGGCAGAGTTGCGGCGCTGCATCCTTGACAGCGCCCCGCAGACGGCGGAGTCGCTGGAGTTCTTCGACATCTACCGCGGCGAGCAAATCCCCGCCGGCAAGAAGAGCATCGCCTTCTCGGTCACCTTCCGCTCGCCCGAGCGCACGCTCACCAGCGAGGAGGCTGAAGCTGCGCGCAGCCAGATCGTGGAGGGGCTGCGGGAGCGCTTCGGCGCGCAGGTCCGCGGCCCCGCCTAGCAGGTTGACAAGCCTCAAACCCGCCACTACGATACACGGGCCGCCGTAAGCGGCTCGTCATGCACACGAGCTGAGAGCGCTCCCAGCGTGCAGCACCTGTTCGAGACTGTCGCCATCGTAGGGCCGGGCCTGGTCGGCGGGTCGCTCGGCATGGCCATCCGCCAGCGCAGGCTGGCACGTCGCGTCGTCGGCATCGGCCACCGCCAGGCCTCTCTTCAGGACGCGCTGAAGGCAGGCGCCCTCGACGGCGCCACGCTGGAGGCAGCGGAGGGCGTGAGGGAGGCCGACCTGGTCGTGCTCGCCACCCCGATCAGCCCGCTCGCAAGGCTCATGCCCGCCATCGCCGCCTCGGTGAAAACGCAGGCTGTCGTTACCGACGTCGCGAGCACCAAGCAGGAGGTGATCGCAACCGTCACCGGAGCGCTCAGAACCCGGCCGGACGTCGCCTACGTGCCTGCGCATCCGATGACAGGCAGCGAGCGGCGCGGCGTCGCCAACGCTCATGCGCTGTTGTTCGAGCGCAGCGTCTGCATCCTGACGCCGCTGCCCGGCACATCGGCCGTGGCGGTGCGCCGGGTGCGGGAGCTCTGGGAGGGCGTCGGCGCCAGGGTCTGCCAGATGGATCCGGCCTCCCACGACCACCTGGTAGCGCGCATAAGCCACCTGCCACACCTGGCCGCTGTGGCCCTGCTCCAGACCACCAGCGCCGACGAAGCTGCCCTTGCCGGGCCAGGCCTGACGGACACCACCCGCATCGCCAGCGGCGACCCCGCCCTGTGGCGGGACATCTGTGAGACCAACGCGCCGCACATCACGCTGGCGCTCGATGCCTACCTCAAGGTCCTCGAGCACCTGCGCGACCTGGTGGCCAGCCGCCAGTTCGACCGGCTCCAGGAACTACTCTGTGAGGCGAAGGCCAGGCGCGACGGCCTGATCGCCGCGCGTGGAGGCGAAATGCCGAGGCGCGCTTGAGATAGCAACCACACGAGGACGCCGAGTCAAGATGCAATACAGGATCGAGGTCATCCACAAGCCAGACTACAAGGATCCCGACGGCCAGCGCGCCCTCGCCGAGGCGCGCGACCTGGGCATTGAGTCTGTCAAGCAGGTGCGGGCAGTCCAAGTTTACATCGTGGACGGCGACCTGGAGGAGCCCGACGTGCGGCTGCTCACCGAGAGGCTTTTCCTCGACCCGGTCGTGCAGCAGTACCGCATCTGCGGCCCTGCCCAGGGGAGCTGGCCCTGGGCGGAAGGCAGGGGCGTCCACACCATC
This sequence comes from uncultured candidatus Brocadiaceae bacterium, assembly GCA_964473085.1. Lineage (GTDB taxonomy): Bacteria > Planctomycetota > Brocadiia > SM23-32 > SM23-32 > CAYYNS01. Next base: position 3,393 of record CAYYNS010000042.1, on the reverse strand, counting down.
GAGGTCAGCCGCAAACAGGGCGTCATGGACCCCGTCCAGCAGAGCGCCCTGAAGGGCGCCGCCGACCTGGACCTTGCCGACAAGATCGTCGGCATCCGCACCGCCCGCAAGTACCTCCTGCGCGGCGACCTGACGCGCAGCGAGCTCGAACGGGTCGCCCTCAAAGCCCTCGCCAACAACATCATCGAGGACGTCCACGTTGACCAGCCGCGCGTGGCCTACCCGCTCGGCCGGCCGCACTACGACTTCAAGCTGGTCACCGTGCCCGTGTGCCAGGCGAGCGACGAGGAGCTCATGCGCATCAGCCGCGAGGGCGTCCTGTCGCTCAGCCTCGAGGAGATGAAGACGATCCAGCGGCGTTTCACGGAGCTCGGCCGCGAGCCCACCAACCTGGAGCTCGAAATCCTGGCGCAGACCTGGAGTGAACACTGCGTCCACAAGACCCTCAAGGGCCATGTCACCTACGAAGGCCCTGTGCCGGCCGGATGGGAAGCCTACCTCGACGGCGCTGGGCGCCTGGTGCTAGACAACCTGCTCAAGCAGACCGTTGCCCGCGCCACGGTGGAGCTCGCCAAGCCCTGGTGCCTGAGCGTGTTCCAGGACAACGCAGGTGTCATCGAGTTCGCAGAGGGCTATGCGGTCTGCTTCAAGGTGGAGACCCACAACCACCCGAGCGCCATCGAGCCTTACGGAGGCGCCAACACTGGCATCGGCGGCGTCATCCGCGACCCCCTCGGCACCGGCCTCGGCGCCAAGCCGATCGTGAACACCGACGTATTCTGTTTCGGCCCGCCCGACTTGCCGGAGGAGCAGGTGCCCCCCGGTGCGTTGCACCCCAAGCGCGTGCTGAAGGGCGTCGTGGCGGGCGTGCGCGACTACGGCAACCGCATGGGCATCCCCACCGCCAACGGCGCCGTCTACTTCGACACCCGCTACACCGGCAACTGCCTGGTCTACTGCGGCAATGTCGGCCTGATTCCCGCCGACAAGATTCACAAGGCCGCCCGACCCGGCGACTACGTGCTGCTCGTGGGCGGCCGCACCGGCCGCGATGGCATCCACGGCGCCACCTTCTCCAGCGTTGAACTGACCAGCGAAAGCGAAGTGGTCAGCAGCGGCGCCGTCCAGATCGGCAACCCCATCACGGAAAAGAAAGTCGTGGACACGCTCCTGAAGGCCCGTGACCGCGGCCTCTACACCTGCGTCACCGACTGCGGCGCTGGAGGCCTGAGCTGCGCCGTCGGCGAGATGGGCGCCGAAACCGGCGTTGACGCCGAGATTCGCAACGTCCCCCTCAAATACGAGGGCCTCTCCTATACCGAAATCTGGATCTCCGAGGCCCAGGAGCGCATGGTCCTCTCCGTGCCCCCCGAGCACCTCGATGAGATCATGGGCATCTTCCACAGCGAGAACGTCGAGGCCACCGCCGTCGGCCGCTTCACGGACGACCGCATGTTCCGCGTGCGCTACGACGGCACCCTTGTGGCCGAGATGGACATGGAGTTTGTCCACCACGGCCTGCCGCGGTTCCGCGGTCTGGCGCGCTGGCAACCGCCCAATTGGCCCGACCCCCTGCTGGACGGCCGCCTGGAGGGCGCAGGCGACCTGACAGACGCCCTCGAGCGCATCCTCGCCGCCCCCAACGTGCGCTCCAAGGAGTGGATCATCCGCCAGTATGACCACGAGGTGCAGGGCCAGACCGTGCTCAAGCCCCTTGTCGGCGCGCACAACGACGGCCCGGGGGACGCCTGCATCATGACACCCCTGCTCGGCTCCCATCGCGGCATCGCCGTCGCCTGCGGCCTGAATCCCAAATACGGCGACATTGACACCTATCACAGCGCCGCCAGCGCGATTGACGAGGCCCTGCGCAACATCGTCGCAGTCGGCGGGTCGCTCCAGCGCACCGCGATCCTCGACAATTTCTGCTGGGGCAACACCCGTAAGCCCGAGCAGCTCGGCACGCTCGTGCGCGCCGCCCTGGCCTGCTACGACTTCGCAGTAGGCTTCGGTGTCCCCTTCATCAGCGGTAAGGACAGCCTCAACAACGAGTTCAACACCGGCACGGAGACGATCTCGATTCCCCCCACTCTGCTCATCAGCGCCATCTGCGTGATGGGCGACGTGCGCCGCGCCGTGAGCATGGACCTCAAAGAGCCGGGCAACTTCCTCTACCTGCTGGGCGCCACGTATCCCGAGCTGGGCGGGTCACACTACTACGACATGCTCGGCCTGATCGGGCGCAGCGTGCCTCAAGTGCGCCTCAAGACAGCCCGCGCCACGATGGAGGCGCTCGGGCGGGCCATCAGCAAGGGCCTTGTGCGCGCCTGCCACGACCTCTCGGAAGGCGGCCTCGGCGTAGCCGCTGCCGAAATGGCCTTCGCCGGGGAAGTCGGACTCGTCATCAACCTCGGCGCGGTCCCCTACGAGGGCGACGAGCGGCTACGGCGCGACGACGTGCTGCTGTTCAGCGAGTCCAACAGCCGTTTCCTGGTCGAGGTCCGCCCCCAGAACGCGCTGGCCTTTGAGGCGGAACTGCGCGGCGTGCCCCTCGCAAGGATCGGCACGCTGAACGGCTCGCAGCTGTTCATCGCAAGGGGGCTGGAGGGAGGCGAAGCCGTGCGGGCTGACCTGGCGCAACTCAAGGCCGCCTGGCAGACCCCCCTGTTCCCCGAGCACGATTGAGCGGCAGCACGGCAGGGCCAGGGGGCGGCACTGTGCGGGCAGCGGGGAAAAATCGCGCGGCCTGTTTATTCAGGGGGGACGCCCCCGCTACAATAGCGCTGCGTGGCCTGCCTGCACGATGCGCGCGCTTGTGCGTGGTCAAGGATCCCGTCAGCGACCTGCTCCACAGGACGGACAATGAACGAGATACCGGAAGTCCTCGGCAGGTGTAAGCTCAAGCAGAGGCTCGGCGAGGGGGCGATGGGCGTCGTCTACCTGGCCGACCACACTACGCTTCAGATATCCGTGGCGGTCAAGGTGCTCAGCACGCGCATGGTGGAGTTCAGTGCAGGGGGTGCCCAGCGCTTCGTCCAGGAGGCACGCATCGCCGCCCGGCTCAACCATCCGAACATCGTCAGGGTCTATGACTGCGGCCGGCAGGGCGAACTGTATTACATCGTGATGGACTACATCGCCGGGGAGACCTGCCGGCAGCGGTTGGACAGGGGGGAGCGGTTTGAATGGAAAGAGGCGGTCAGGATCATCGCGGCCGTCGCCAGTGGCCTGGAGGCGGCTTCCCAGCAGGGCGTCATCCACCGCGACGTCAAGCCGGACAACATCATGATTGACTCAAAGGGAGTGCCGCGCATTACCGACCTGGGCGTGGCGAAGCTCATGATGGACAGCGCCGCCTCGCAGACTGCGGCGGAAAGCATCCTTGGAACCCCA
>CAYYNS010000041.1:0-9013 GCA_964473085.1 uncultured candidatus Brocadiaceae bacterium | reverse complement strand
GGATCACCTCTTCGAAATCCACGTCGCCGCGGCCCAGGCTGCGGAAGTCCCACCCACGGCCGCGCTTGCCAAAGTTCAAGTGCGAGGAAAGGATGCTGCTGTAGCCGTCAAGCGTGACCGCACAGTCCTTCATGTGAACGTGGTAGATGCGGTCCGGGAAGCTCTCGATGAACCGCGCCGGATTCACGCCCTGCCACTGCAGGTGGCTGGGGTCGAAGTTGAAGCCGAACTCCGACCTTTTGTCCAGCACCTGGAGGGCTCGCGCCGCCGTGTGCAGGTCGAAGGCGATCTCGGTCGGGTGCACCTCGAGGGCGAACTTCACCCCGCACTCGCCAAACACGTCCAGGATTGGGTTCCATCGCTCGGCCAATAGGTCAAAGCCAGCCTGGATTTGCTTTTCAGAGACCGGCGGGAACGAGTAGACCAGGTGCCAGATCGGGCTGCCGGTGAACCCGTTGACCACTTTGATCCCCATGTTCCTGGCTGCGCGGGCGCAGTTCTTCATGGTCTGGATCGCCCACTCCCTGGCCTGCTTGGGCTTGCCAGCGACGGATTTGGGCGCGAAGGCGTAGTGGCGCTCGTCTATGTTGTCCAGCACCAGTTGCCCGGCCAGGTGGTGGCTAATGGCCCAGCAGCGTAGCCCATGCTTCTCAAGGAGGGCCTTCTTCTGTTCGCAGTATTTGGTGCTCTTGGCGCCCTCGTCGGGGTCGAAGTGGTCTCCCCAGCACGCCAGCTCCAGCCCATCGTAGCCCCACTCGCTCGCCTTGTTGGCCAGCTCGGCCAGCGGCAGATCCGCCCACTGACCGGTGAACAGCGTTACAGGCCTTGCCATCTGTCACTCCTTCCACAAGGCTCCCGCAAGATAAGCTTTACGGGACGCTGCTCCGGGCAGCGCCCCGCCCGTCTGTCGCAGCCCGGCGTCGAGGAGGCATTACACCCTCGGCACGTTCGCCCAGGCCTTCTGCTTGCTCGACTGCACGACCGCTTCCAGCACCGCCTGACACCTGACGCCATCCGCGAAATCCGGGCTTGGCTGGCGGTCCTCGGCGATCGCCTCCAGCATCTCCCTGACCTCGTTCACGAAGCACTCGCCGTAGCCGATGATGTGCCCATCGGGCCACCAGGCCTCGAACCCCGGTGTCTTGCCGCTGGTGGCGAGGGCTTTCTTGAAACCTTGCGTGAGGCCTTCACCGGCTTTCCAGTATTCCAGGACGTTCATGTCCTCAAAGTGCCAGGCGAGGCTTCCCTTTGAGCCGTTGATCTCCCAGCGGTGGCCGTTTTTGTGCCCGCCCGCAAAGCGGGTCGCCTCGAAAGTGCCGAGGGCCCCATTGGCGAAGCGGGCGCACCAGATCACTGCGTCGTCCACCGTCACCCTGCCCCTCTGGGCGCTGGCCTTGCGGTCCGTCAGCTTGCCCGTAACGGTTGCCTCTTCCAGTGGGCGCTCCTTGATAAAGGTCTCCATCGTCCCGCATACGGACTTGATCTCACCGACCAGGAAGTGCGCCATGTCCACGATGTGCGCGCCGAGGTCGCCCAGTGAGCCGCTGCCGGCGATACCCTTCTGAAGTCGCCACACGAGCGGGAAGGCAGGGTCCATGATCCAGTCCTGGAGGTAGACGGCCCGCATGTGATATATCTCACCCAGCTCGCCCGCCTCGATCATCTGCCTGGCCAGGCGAACGGCCGGGGCGAACCGATATGTGAAGCCGCACATGGCCTTGACGCCTGCCTTCTGCACGGCCTTGAGCATCTTTTTTGCCCCTTCCAGGTTCATCGCCAGGGGCTTGTCGCAGAGGATGTCCTTGCCGGCTTGGGCAGCCGCTACGGCCTGCTCGACATGCACGTTGTTCGGCGTGCTGATGTCCACCAGGTCAATGTCGTCGCGCCGGACCATCTGGCGCCAGTCGGTCGTCCACTCCTGCCAGCCGTACTGCTCGGCGGCGGCCTTGACTGCCTGCTCGCGCCGCGCGGCGATGCACTTCATGACGGGCGTGCATTTTGTCTTCCAGATCGGGCCGCAGTTCTGATAGCCGAAGCTGTGCGCCTTGCCCATGAAGCCGGCCCCGATCATGCCCACGTTCACCTGCCTCTTTGCCATCGCCCTGCTCCCTCCTGTTCGGCATTTCGCTCGGACCGTGGTTCGAGGCGTGCCCGACCCCGAAGTATGTCGGCAGCCGACAGACGCGCCATCCCAACATGCCCCTCGTAAACGGCGCAGGCCCGTAGAATAGCGATGCCCCGAAACCCTGTCAAGGGTTTGCCCGCGTGGCGCTCAGCCTTCGCAAAGGTAGCCCCTGCGGCGGCACTCCTCCTTGAAGAGGCCGTACTTCTCCTCGTATGCGGCCGCCATCCGCGCGCGCGGTGCCGTACGCCGCTCTATCCGTACCATTTGCCGGGCAGCTTGCGTGATGCTTCCGAACCGGCTCATCGCGGCGGCGGTGATGGCGGCTCCCATCGCCCCCGTCACGACGGCGGGCCGCAGCACGGCGCGGTTGAGCGTGTCGGCCCGGATCTGGAGCCAGGCATCGTTCTGCGCCCCGCCGCCCGCGGAGTAGATGTGTGCTCCTACCTCAGCCCCCAGCCCTTCCAGTACCTCGAAGGCCAACCTCTCCAGGCACGCCACCCCCTCCAGGTAGCCGACGAACAGCTCCTGGCGGTCGGCCGGCTTGCCGACCAGGAAGGCCTCTGCACTGGGGTCTGAAAAGGGGAAGCGCTCGCCACGCCCCACGAGCGGGTATGACACAAGCGCCGTCGGACTGCGCTCCAGCGCCCCTGCGCTCAGCCGCTCCCGCTCCGCTGGATCGAACTCGACCGCGATGCACTCGGCCCCCGTATTGCTGGCGCCTCCGGGCAGCCACCACCCCTCCGGGTGCTTGTGGCAGTAGATGCGGCCTTGCGGGTCGAGCAGCAGTTTACGGGTAACCCCTTTGACCACCAGCGTTGTGCCGATTGTCGTGTTGAAGTCGCCGGGAGCGACCGCGCCGCTCGAAATCTGGCTGGCGCAGCCGTCCGTCAGGCCCGCGGCCACGGGCGTGCCGGCGGGCAGGCCGAGCTGCTGCGCTAGTTCCGGCAGGAGCTCGCCCGCCTTCTGCCCGCTGGTCTGCACGCGGGGCATCGTCTCCAGCGGGATGCCCAGCTTGCTTTCAATGAAGCTGGGCCAGCACCCGTTCAGCAAGTCGTAGCCGAACTTGAGGGCATTGGTCTGATCCGTCCTGCCCCAGTTGCCTGTTAGCCAGCCGATGATCAGGTCGGTGGGGGAGATGAAGTAACGGGCCTGCGCAAACAGCGTGGTCCGGCAGTTCTTGAGCCACAGGATTTTGGGCAGGCCGAACGAGGCATTGAAGCGATAGCCGAGGGAGGCCGCCAGGGCCTCCCCAGCCGCCTGCACGGCCTGCGCCTCTGTCTTGCTGCGCGAGTCGTTGTACATAATGGCCTCGCCCAGGGGACGCCCGTCGGCCGTCACCGCACACAGCGTGCCGCTTGTGCTCGTGACGCCGATGGCGCCGACAGGCAGCGCTTTGGCAGAGCTCCGGAGCCTTCTTACGGCAGCACAGACTGCGTCAGCCGTGGCGTCCAGCCAAACCTCTGACTTCTGCTCGAACCATCCTTGCGGCAGCCCCTCGACGGCGGGCGTGCGGAAGGCCGATTCGCCCTCCCCCGCCACTTCTCCGCGCTCGGTCACCAGGACGCACCGCGCTCCCTGGGTGCCAACATCAATGCCGCAGAAGACCATTTCGGCTTCTGGCATGGCCTGAGGTTCCTTCGTTGCAGGACTGGGCCGCGCCGGCCGTCGTCCCCTTGCGCGCCCTATCTTACTGCGCTTGCCGGAGCATATGGCGTCTTGGTGGGCAGGAAGGTTCTCAGCAGCGCTTCGACGTCAACGTCTTTGGGCACCAGCACGGCGGTTGTGCCGCCCTCCAGGGACACCTTGCACAAGCCCCGGCAGGCAGCCCCTGCTGCCCGGACCGGCGAGGGGAGATCGGAAGCAGGCCCCCCGTCGGTAATCACCCACACGACGAGGGGCCCGTTGCCATCGGCGGGCGTTTCCAGATCCGGGAACTGGCGCTCAATGGGCACGACCTCGCCGCAGCGCGCCTCGATGCCCTTTTGCAGGTTCTCGGCTGTAGCCCTGAGCGCTGCGATTCCGCCCGTCCAGATCGTCCAGCGCACTTGACCGTCCACCAGCAGCGGGAGCCCGTGCCAGTACAGGTTATCCCACAGCCTTTTGGGCGGCGCCACGCTGTCGAGTCCCTCCAGAATGCGCACGGCGCGGGCCTTTGCCGCCTGAAACCCCGTCAGCGGGGCGTCGGCCAGCGGGCCGCGCACGACAGCCCGCTGGACCTCGCGGAAGGGCAATCTGCGCGTCTCGATGCCCACGAGGCAGTCAGTTCTGTCACCCAGGAGCGACTCGATTTCCCCTGTGAGCCGCGCCTGCTTGAGCGCAAGCTCGCCCTCGGCGGTTGACAGGCCGCCCAGCAGTGCGCCCCCGTGCAATGCTTCAGCGGCCAGGGCCGCCTCCTCGCGGGCATCCCGAAGGATGTGGCGAAGGACCGATTGGCTGTCCACCTGTTCGGTTGCTGCCGGGCACAGCACCGCCGCGCCCGCAAACCCCTGCCATGCAGCCGCCCAGAACGCGCTGCGGGCCTCCAGGGCAGCCCTGCGCCAGTCTGCTTGCCGCAGGTCGAGCAGCAGCCAGACGGCCTGCTGCGCCTGCAGCTTGCCCGCTGCGAGGAGGGCGGGCACAACGCCCTTTGCGCAGCCGCCCTCTACCAGCCAGTGGTCCGGAGCGCTGCGCAACCAGCGCCTGTCGGCATCCAGGCCTTCCAGGCGCGGGAATGCGACGGCCGGCGCAAAGCCTACCGCGCGCAGCCGCTCCACCGCGCGCACTTCATCGGTTCCTGACCACAGGAGCCAGACGGGGTCAGGAGCGCAGAGCAGCCCGGCACGGCCGGCCCACGCCGCCACGACCCGTTCGGCGTCGCGCGTGCCCCCGCCAGGGGCGTCGAAGCCGATCATGTCCAGGCGGCCCGCCTCGGCAGCCTCTAATGCCCGAGGAGCCCCCACAGCAGCCGCCTGCTCAGTGGCCCGCACTGTAAGGGCGCTCACCGTATATGCGGCGAGTTTCGACACCGCCTGTCCTATGGCCTCCGACTCACCGCCGCCTGCGTCAACCAGCCACAGGGCGAAGCCTTTGCGCGGCGCAAGCCGGCGGGGGGAGACCGCGACCTGGATCGGTGCTTCAAACGGCTCCGCGCCGCCTTCCACGAACAGACGGGTCCAGTACGTGCCCGGCCCCAGTGGGGAGGCGTCCAGGGTCAGGGCGGTCCAGACGGTCTCGCCGGCAGCCACTTTGCGTTCGACCAGCGGCGTGAGCCACGCTACACCCTGCGGGTCTTCGCGCAGCGACCAGAGGTAGGCGGCGGCGGGGTGCAGCGGCCGCACGCCCCTGGCAGCGTCCTCCCAGCCGACGACGCTCACGCGCAAACTGTCAATGGGAGCAAGTGCACGAATGGCGAAAAACAGCGTTTCGCGCTCGCCCGCGTAGAGCGTCACGTCCAGCGGACCACGGAGCGTCCCGGCACGTTGTCCCTCGAAGCGCCAGACCACGAAGCCTCGCCTCTGATCTGCTTCATCCGGGGCAGCAGTGGGCATCGCCCCGTTGCCGCCCAGCTCCTCAACGCGGGGCTCAGGCAAGGGCGGCACGAGCTGGGTGGAGGGCAAAGAATCAGCCGACATGGGCACCACAAAGTGGCCTACCCGCACGCCCTGGCTGTAAACTTCGTGCTGGAGCCATGCTGGAGTCGGCGTGCCCGCTGGCAGCCTGAGTCTTCCAGTCTCCGGACGGTGTGCGGGCAGCCGTTCGTAGTGGAGGGTTTCGCACGGCTCCAGTTCGCTTCCGTTCGGTCCGTATGCCCGTGTGACGATGCTGACATCCGCCAGGTCTGCTTCCATGGCCATGAGGCGCAGGGTCATGGTGACGGTTCCGTCGGCTGCACGTGATCGGACAGTGTCAGCCACGAACTGGGGGGTCAGACTGCTGACGGCTGCGAATCCGTCCAGTGGCACAAGGCGTAGCTGCGTCGTGAGGGCTGAGCCGGGGGGCACCGGCCGGTAACGCCACCACACGAGCACGGGCCCGCCGCGGTCCCTCTGTGCCCACATTGTGGAAGCCCCGCCGTCGAGAAAGACAAAGCCGAGCCCCCGTCTTGTTATGGGGTCCGTGACGGCAACCCAACTCACGGGGCCTGCGCTGGTGCGCAAGGGACTCAGTTCGCGCAGGACGGTCGCCGGGGTGATCGCGCGCACGCCCGAAGCGCCGCCGAGGCAGTAGTACTCGTGGCCGGTCTGCTTCCCTGCGCCTGGCAGCACGAGGCTGCAAAAGGCGGGGGCGTCGGGTCCCGAGAGGGAAAACTGCGAGTGGTTCTCAAACCTCACCTCGAGGCTGAAGGAGGGAGAGCCGCGCAGGAACCGGAACATCTTCCGCACATGCAGAGGCCCACTTGAGCCCACAAACTCAAGGCACGCCGCTTCTTCACTCACGTCCTTACTGGCCAGCTCGTATGGGAAGTCGGCAGTGTGGGCCTCCTGGAGCAGGCCACTCGGTGCTCCGGGCACCCAGTCGGTGCACTCTGTCCTTTCGGCGGAGCCGAACCTGAGGGAGCTTATGGTGGCTCCTGCCCTCGGCCTTATGACCAGCTCGTAGGAATCATTTGAGACCACCACTGCGGTCTCGTCGCCGATCTTGCGCTCACGCACGGTGAGCGGCGAGCCTTCCGCAGCACCGGCACCGAGGGCGACGCCGGCAACTGTGAAGCACACTGCGCACAGCGCGGTGAGCGCCGCGCGGCTGTGCAGCGAGGGCCTGTGCAGGATCATCGCGTTGGCCGTGATCATGGTCACCGATGTGAGATGAATGCCTCGCCTGGCTTCCCCGACAGGCCCCTTTTGGTCGCCACAACCCTTTCGGCGACGGGGGCCATTTCGGCATGTGGCGGCTCGCCAAGAACCACGGGGGATAAGAACTCTGGGCTGTCTGCCAGAGCACTAATAAACCTGTTCCCTCACATGATGTCAAGCCGTACGGGAGAGCTCACCGCGCCGGGGGGGCGAGTCGTGCTCGCACGCGGTTTTTTGAGGCCTGGATGGGATTTCCGTGAAGGTTTCCGCGAGTGGCCAGAGCGCCCCGTCAAGGGCCTGCGATGATTCTACACTGCGAGGATTGATTTCAGCATTGTGGGCTCCTTATACTCCGGGTCGCACACGCAGTGCGGTGGTCGGTGGTGGCCGAGGGGAGGAGGAGCGCATGGCTAGGCCGACATTTGCGCGCATTGACCTCGACGCCCTGATGCACAACGTCAGGGCCGTGCGGAGCCTGATCGGTCCGCGGAAGATATGCGCTGCTGTTAAGGCCGACGCCTATGGTCACGGTGCTCCCGCCGTCGCCAGGGCGATGAGCGCGGCAGGCGTCAACATGTTCGGCGTGGCGATGACGGAGGAGGCTGTCGAACTCAGGGAGGCTGGAATCAACGAGCCTGTTGTCTTGCTGACGACGGTCCCATACGAGGACATGGATCAGATTCTCGACTATGGGATAACGGCCTGCATTACCGATGAGGTCTTTGCGCAGAAGCTTTCGGAAGTGGCCCGCCGCCGGGGCAGGCTGGCTGAAGCCCACGTGAAGGTGGATACGGGCATGAACCGGGTAGGCATCCCGCACCACTGCGCCGCCGAGGCGATCATGCGCATCAGCCAGCTTCCCGGCATCAAGATCACGGGCATCTTCAGCCACTTCGCGTGCTCAGATTCTGAGGACCTGTCTGTCTGTTACGAGCAGCTGCGCCTGTTCCGGCATGTGGTCGCCACGCTCAGGGGCAACCGGTTTGCCCTGCCGATGCTGCACCTTGCGAACAGCGCGGGCACGCTGCGCCTTCCGGAGGCGCGGCTGGACTGCGTGCGGCCGGGGCTGATCTTTTACGGGCTGCGGCCCCGCACCGTCGCCGAGCCCTCGATCCCGCTCAAGCCGGTGATGTCGCTGCACACTCGGGTCGTGTTCTGCAAGCGCGTGCCGGCCGGCACGAAGCTCGGCTATGGGCACACCTTTACCACGTGGCGCGAGTCGGTCATCGCGACGCTGCCGATCGGCTATCACGACGGCTATGTGCGTCAGTACTCGAACACGGGAGAGGTGCTGATCCGGGGTTTTCGCGCTCCCGTGGTGGGTCGCGTCTGCATGGATCAGACTCTGGTGGACGCTACCGATGTGCCAGCCGTACAGGTGGGTGACGAGGTGGTGATCTACGGCGAACAGAGCGGTCGGCGCATCTTGATCGAAGAGATGGCGGCCCGGCTTGACCGCATACCGTACGAGTTCACCTGTGCTGTGGGCGGGCGTGTTCGTCGCCAGTACGTGCTCGGTGGGGCAGTAGTCGGCGAGACGCCCATGAGGTCGCTCGTCCCCGCCGGCGTTTTGCGTCAGATAATGCAGGCCCTGCCCGGGGCGGCAGGCAATGAAGCAGTTCAGAGACAGCGTGCTCAGCGGGGGGCCGCTTGAGCTGGGGGATGCCCTGCGGCGCGAGGCTGCTGAGCTGCCGGAGTTGCTCTCGTTGCTGGAGCTCTCGATCGCCGGCCTGCCGCTGCTTGAAGTCGTGCAGCGGACCCTGGATGCGCTGCGTCTGGGTCCGCCGCTTTTGGCTGCTTGTGCCGGGCCGTGCCGGCCCTGGTGGACGCCCATGCCTTCTGCGTACGTGGCGGCCCTTTTCTGCCATGTGGGCCTGGGCAGCCTGAGGTGCTCTGCGGCCACGGCCAGGGACGCCATGCCGCCGCACGCGCGCGAAAGCGCCGCTCTGGCCCGCGCCGCGATGTGGAAGCTCCAGTTGCCCTTCGAGGTGCGCGAGCACGCCCTGGCTCTGATACTAAGCTACCGACAGCCGGAGAATCTTGTTGGCAGTGACGCGCCGCTGGAAGCCTACATGCGTCTTGCCTGCCGCCTCGACCTGCGGGCGCTCTACCGGCT
>CAYYNS010000040.1:5873-9236 GCA_964473085.1 uncultured candidatus Brocadiaceae bacterium | reverse complement strand
CGCAATGCCTCGATCAGCGCGTTGGCCAGGTGAACGGCCACACGCGGGCCTTCGGCCGTTATCAGCTTGCCGTCCACCTCCAGGGGCTGGCCCGTGAACCGTCCTTCGCCCCGGCGGACGGCCTCGGCGACCGTGCGGGCGCCCGTGACCCGCTTGTCTCTGAGAGCCTCGCCGTTGGCCAGGATGCCGACAGCCGTCGAGAAAGCGCCGATCGTCTTGTACTTCACGTCCTCGGCGAACTTGGTAAGGTCCTTGTCCGACTGCAGCTCGCGGGCGCCTGGTCCGCCTATGAACACAACCGCGTCGTAGTCGTAGGTCTTGACGTCCTTGACGAGCTTCTCGGCGTTGGCCCTGATGCCGCCCGTGCCTGGCCGGGAGCCGAGAATGGTGGAGGCCACGGTAAGCCTGATGCCCTTCGATTCCAGCACCCGGCGGGTCAGGTCATACTCCTGATCGTCGAAGTCCCGCGGCGGAACCACCACAAGCACCTTCTTGTCCGTAAGCGCCATCTCGCCTGCCATCCTCCATGACTACCAGAACAACTTGACCCGTGACGGCGCAGCTCTCAGCCCGGCGGGCGCATAGCATCGCCCCAGCCACAGGCTGATAGCCGCATAGAAAAAAATCTACACACCCCGCGCCGCTCTGTCAACCCGAGGGTAGCCCACCCGGTCCCCGCCGGCAGCCATTGCAGCAAAAAGAGTCCCTCGGCCGGTCAAAACCCCGCACTTGGCGACAAGCTGCGGGCGATGCGCTGGCGCGTCTGGTCAAGAAGCCGCGTGGCGTTCGCGCCGAGCACCAGGCGCCGCAGATCGGCGTCGGTAAACAGGGCGCGTGTGCGCGCAAGGTCCTCTAGCTGGTTCCGCCACGGGCTATCCGTGCCGAACATGATGCGCTCGGCGGGGTGGCGCGCGACGATCTGCCGCAGCAGCCCTCCGGGCGCGACGCCCACCGAGTAGGAAGTCTCAAGGTGGAGCGCTTTGCCCGCAAGCAGGTCAAGGGCAGCCTCCCACCGCCTCCAGCCGCCCATGTGCGTCGCCACGAGCGTGACGGCGGGGAAGCGCTCGATCACCGCAACGACCCGCTCCGGATGTGCCCGCTCGTCGTCGGGCGGGTAGCACAGGTCAAGCCCGCAGTGCATCACCAGGATGAGGCCGACCCGCTGAACGGCGTCGTAGATGGGCCACATGCGGGGCTCGTCCGGCAGGAAGTCCTGGTACTGGGGGTGGAGCTTGATGCCGAGCAGGCCGCTTCTGGCGACGCGCTCGACCTGGGCCGGGGCGTCCTCGCTCGCCGGGTGGACGGATGCAAATGGCTCGATGCGCTCGGACCGTATGCCCAGCGACCAGTTCAGGATCGGCTCGACCTGCTTTGGGGCGGTGGCGATCGAGCAGACGACACTGCGAGCGATGCCGGCGCGGTCCATGGAGGCCAGCAGCGCCCCCACCGTGCCGTCGAGCGCAGCCCGGCCGCCGTGGAGGGCCTGGAGCTTCTCGACGGCGCGCGGCGCCAGGTCGCCGGGAAAGGCGTGGACGTGGAAGTCTGTCACCGGGTCCATTGAGCTTTCCTCACGCCTCCGCGGCCACGCCTGTGGGGTCAACGTCCACGGGAACCACATGGCAGTCGCGCGCCCGGCGTGCCAGGGCCGAGCGGACCTCCCCGCGCCGGCCGGGGGCGATCACGATCAGCCCTGGCGGGCCGCCGAAGACGTGGGTGAGCCTGGCGCCGAGCGCGCCGCTTTCGACCGCCTGCTGCCTGACGCGCTCAAGCTGCCCGGCGTTGAAGCCGAAGTAGTCCTTGAGGATGGCGCTTTCTTCGTCGCACAGCTCCGCGAAGCGGTCGTGGTCCTGAAGCGGCCGGCCCATCCCTTCCAGGAGCTCCTGTATCATCTCGCGCACCCTGAGCAGGCCGTAGAGGACCGCTGTCTCCCCGTCGTCGAGCTTGTCCGCCGTAGGGCGGGCAGCGGCCTTGAACAGGCGCGCGAGGTCATCCTCGGTTGCCGAAACCAGGTCGGCCGCGCCCTTCGTCTTGCGCAGGCCGCTCTGGAGGCGATCCTCCCAGCCCGTGGCGTCGGGGGCGGAGGCAGCCGCACGCGGAACGACCAGGATGAGCGAGTCCGGCGGCAGGAGGAGCTGGACGTTGAGCGGCTCGCAGCCGGGGGCCACGTGGAGCGCTCCTCCCTCCAGGCAGGCGAAGCACTCAGCGTAGAACCGCTCGGGGCGCAGGCGGCCCTCGCCTGGAAGCTCCGCCAACAGCGCCCCGCCCAGGCTTGCCAGCTCGCCCGCCTCGGTCACGCGCTCGGTTCCCCTGTGGGCGCGCAGCGCACAGACAAGGCTCACGGCTACCGCCGGCCCCCCGAGCGCGACCTCCGCAGGGCAGCAGGCAGAAGTGCCGCTCAGGTCCAGGCTCACGCGCAGGCCGTCGAGCTCCTGGGGGTCGCGCGCAACGACGCGGGCGAGCGCCTCGCGCCAGCGCCACAGAGAGCGCTCGACAGCGGGGCTGGGAATGGCTTCAGGCCCCAGGTCGAGGCAGAACTCCTCCTGCGTCTCCGTCACCTGTGCCCGCAGGCGTAGGCCCACGGCCGCCACGATGGCGCCGAGGCCCAGGGCGTACTGGCGCTCGCCGGCCAGGTACAACGCATGGGGGACGCTGAAGCGCATGAACTCCGATGGCTCAAGCGTTATCTCGCGCAAGTGCTTCGTGCACTCCTCCTGAGGGGTCGTGCCGGTCAGCCCCGCGGGGGGACGGCGCCGGCTATTGGCCGCTGCCTTTGCGACGCACCGGCTTCCACCTGCCCCTGGGGTCGCGATCCGGGCCGGGGCCTGCGTAGACGACGCCCGTCTTGCGGTTGACGCCGCAGTGCGGGCAGACGTTGGCGTCCGTGCGGAATGGCATGCGGCAGGCCGGATTGACGCAGGGCGTCTCCCTGTGGCGTGGCCTGCCGTAGGGCAGGCGGGGTGCAGTGCGGAGCAGTCGCTGGAGCGACTCGCGCGGCTGGCCCCGGCGGCGCTCCCCCAGCAGGCGGCTCATCTGCCTCTGGAGCGCATCCGGTGAGATGCGCACGACAGTCTCTGCAGCGCCGGGCCGCTGCGTGGGCTGGGGCAGGATCATGCGCTGTCCACACATCCGGCACGTCACCGTCTTGCCGGCGGCATCGGGCGCCTCCACGATGAACCGCCCGCAGGTGCACAGGGCCGTGAGGTTGGGCGCAAGGTCCTGACGGACGAGCAGGAACTGGAGGCCTGGCCGCAGGAAGCGCCTGCAGTGGGGACAGCGCAAGATGCGGCCCAACAGGTCGGCCTGGAAGGCTATCTCGCCCCCACAGACGCACTGGAGCCGAACGACGCCGTCCTGGGATATCTG
>CAYYNS010000040.1:0-5773 GCA_964473085.1 uncultured candidatus Brocadiaceae bacterium | reverse complement strand
TTCAGCCTCCAGTCCGAGCTACTTTACACGAACGTGCTGATGATGCTGGAGCTGGCTGGCATCCCGCTGGAGAGCGCCGAGCGAGCTGAGGGCGATCCGCTGGTGATCGCGGGTGGGCCCGGGGCACTGGTGCCGGAGCCGATGGCGGAGTTCTTCGACCTGTTCTTTGTGGGTGATGCCGAGGAGAGCCTGCCGGAGTTCCTCGCGCTTGTGCGCCGCATGAAGGCCGAGGGTGCGGGACGGCGAGATGTGATCCTGGAGGCGGCGCGCTCGATCCCTGGCGTCTACGCGCCGGGCTTCTACGCGCCCCAGTACGGCCAGGACGGCCTGCTCTCAGGGGTGCGGCCGACGCAGGCGGGGCTTCCCGAGCGGGTGCGCGCGGCGCGGGTGGACGACCTGGATGCGGCCCCCTTCCCCGAGGCGCCGGTCGTGCCGTTCGTCGAGGTGGTGCACGACAGGATCACGCTTGAGATCATGCGTGGCTGCACGCGGGGGTGCCGGTTCTGCCAGGCGGGGATGATCGCCCGGCCGACGCGGCACCGGTCGGTGGAGCGGCTCTCCGAGCTGGCGCGCGCCTCGTATGGGGCGACGGGCCATAGTGAGATCGCGCTCGCCTCCCTGTCCTCAAGCGATTATCCGCACCTCGGCGAGCTGATGGAGCAGATGAGGCGGGAGTTCGACCCGCTCAAAGTGAGCATCAGCCTGCCGAGCCTGCGCGTTTCGGACGAGCTCAGGCACCTGGTCGGCCCCTTGAGCAGCGTGCGCAAGAGCGGCCTGACGCTCGCTCCCGAGGCGGCCACGCAGCGGCTGCGCGCCGCGATCAACAAGGACGTGACGGAGGCGGCGCTCTTGGAGGGCGCGCGCGCGGCGGTCGAGCAGGGGTGGCGGCGCGTGAAGCTCTACTTCATGATCGGCCTGCCCGCGGAGGTGGAGGAAGACGTGGCAGCCATCCCAGCCCTTTGCGAGACGCTCCTGCGCGGCGCCTCGGGCGGCCGGTCGCCCCTGCGTCTGAGCGTGACCATATCGCCGTTCGTGCCAAAACCTCACACGCCGTTTCAGTGGGAGCCGCAGCTCGCCCAGGACAAGCTCAGGGAACGCGTGGCGCTGATCCGCCGCACGGCGCGCAGCCGCAGGGTCCAGTACGAGCTCCACGACGAGCGCCGCTCGCTGGTGGAAGCGGTGCTGGCGCGCGGGGACAGGCGGCTGGGACGCGTTGTGAGGCGTGCATGGGAACGCGGCGCCAGGTTCGACGCGTGGGACGAGCACTTCAGGTTCGAGAGCTGGCTCGAGGCGCTCAACGACTGCGCCGTGGGGCTCGACCAGACCAGCCCGAACAGCCCCTACCGCCAGCGGCGGCCCGACGAGACGCTCCCGTGGGACCACATAGACTGCGGCGTATCGAAGGAGTTCCTGCTATCGGAGCGTGACCGGGCGCTTAAAGGCGAGTTCACGCCGGACTGTCGTGAAGGCCCGTGCACGCAGTGCGGGGCGTGCGAGCGGGCCGCAAATGCGCGCGCTCAGATGGACGGGCAGCCCGCCGTACGGCGGGCCAGCCCCTCCCCGCAATAGCCCGCCTCAAGCCACGGGCACCCTGCGCAGAGCTGCTGAAGGTCGGCGGGTCGGATCCTGTCCTCCACCAGGCGCACGAGCGACGAAGCCGCGTGGCGCGAACCCACGGATAGCCCCAACTTCCCCAGCACTGCCGCGTCCCTGGCCGGCATGTCTCCGCCCTGCGCGTCGGTGGCCGTGCACCGCTCGCCCTTCATGTAAGGGCAGGCCGAGCAGATGTCGTCGCACTCAGACGCCAGTTCCACCTCGGCCGGCCCCTGGCCGAAGAACACGTCCACCACCGCGCGCATATTCTCGACAAAGCCCCTGCTGTAACCGAGGTCGCGGAACCCAAACATGCACAGCAGGTGATGCCCCCGTATCTTGAGGCGCCTGGGCTCCATCTCACCTATCGCCCTCTAGGAGCCTTCGGCAGGATGGCGCTGGCCAGGCTGGCGGCAAGGAGCGCCTTGGCAACGTCCCATGCGATGAAGGGCAGCACGGCCCCCGCAAGCGTGGCCTTCAGGCCGGTGTGCATGACCGCCGAGAACTGGAGCGCGCCCAGCAGGTAGATCACGCCCACCCCCGCCAGCATCAGGAGGGCCATCGCCAGCGGCCTGCGCAGGATCGGGCGACTGCCCGCCACAAGGCCGATCAGCAGGGCCGCCAGGATAAATCCGACCAGGTAACCGCCGGTGACGCCCAGGATCACCGCCGGCCCGCCGCTCAAGCCGGCAAACCACGGCAGGCCCGCCGCGCCCGCGCCCACGTAAATGGCCTGGCTCAGCGCCCCGTACGCGCCGCCCAGCAGGACACCGCTCAGCAGCACCGCGAACACCTGCCCGGTCACGGGCACCGGCGTGTGCGGCAGCGGCAGACGAAGCTGCGCCGTCAGGCCCGTCAGGGCGGCCATGCCAAAGGCAAGCACCACACGCGCCGGCACATCGAGCCCGTCGCGCCACTCGAAGGCGCGCGCACGGGCGCGGTCGTAACCCTCAAGCACGTGTGCAAGGTTCCCCATCTCGCCCGATGCTCCTGTATCCTGTTCAGGTCGGCCCCCAATGTCCCTTCACCGCACCAGCGGCAGTATAATCCCAGCGGCAGCCCAAGCGCAAGGGAACGCGCCTCAGACGCGCAGGGCGTCCAGCCCCGCATCGCTCGCGGGCGACACCATGAGTTCGGCCGAGCGTGCGCCCGATACCGTGACGACGACCCGGGCCTCGGCGCGGCCCTGCCCGTATCGGACGGTGATGCGCGCCGCCAGTCGCACCAGGTCCTCGTCGTATGCGCCACGCGCAAGCGCCGTCGGCCCGGCGTAGTCGCGCGCCACCAGCAGCAGGTCTGCGGGCGCCGCAAGGCGCTCGATTCGCTCGTTCTCCGGCCCGTCGCGTCCAACAACCAGTTTCGCACCAGCGGCCAGCCGGAAGTGCCGTCCCACATCCAGCAGCGCAACGTTCGCCAGGTTCAGTTCGCCATGATCCCTCAGGTCAGCGATGCGCCGCGCATAGCCGGGCTCTGTGAGGCGGCAGCCGCCGGCAGGCTCGGGGTAGTCCGTGATGCCGAACTGGGCGGCGAGGGCCATCTGCGGGGTGCGCTGTCGGCCCGCGAAGCCCCTGAGCCGCTCGCGGTCCACCCAGCCTTCCTTCTCCGGTATGCTCGGCTCGAGGGCCAGCGCGCACAGGGGCCGCACGACCAGGCCCTCCAGGCCTGCCTCCCGCTCGATCAGGCGCAGGGTGAAGCGGCGCTGCGACATCGGGCGCTGGCCGACGACCTCGCCGGTCACGACGAACTTCGCTCCCACCTGGTCCATGAGCCGCCGAGCACGCCGTAGCTCCATGATGCGGCAGTCAATACAAGGGTTCATGCCACTGCCGTGGCCGTGTCGCGGGTTCTGCACCAGGGCCAGCAGCTCCTCCGTTACGTCCTCGACGGTGATGGGCACGCCCAACCGCTCCGCCACGCGAACGGCCAGGGGCTGTCCTTCGCGGCGGCTTGCAGCCGAAGCGAACACGGAACTGAAGTGCAGCACGTGCACCTCGATGCCCTGCTCGAGCATCAGCCGGAGGGCAAGCGTGCTGTCGAGCCCCCCCGAGAGCAGGACAATGGCTTTCATGTAGCTCTCCAAAGGCCGCAGGGGAGCGTCGCGCCCCCTCACAGCGCGCTCTCGATGAACCCGCCGCCAAGCACACGGCCGCCGTCGTAGAACACTGCCGCCTGGCCGGGCGTGGGCGCCTCCTGCGGCTCGTCAAAGCTCACCCGCACGCGCCCGTCGCCCTCAGGCTCGACCGTGGCAAGGCCACCGGGGTGCCGGTACCGGATGCGCACGCTCGCACGGAAGGCGCCTGCCGGGGCCTCAAGCGCGATCCAGTTCAGCTCGGATACGACCAGCTCGCGCCGCATGAGGTGCCGGTGCTCTCCGACCACGACGCGGTTCTGCCCGGCGTCGAGCGCCACAACGTAGAGCGGCTCGCGCCAGGCCACTTTGAGGCCGCGCCGCTGGCCAACGGTGTAGCAGGCGATCCCCCGGTGCTCGCCGATGACCTGGCCGCCGACGTGCACGATCGGCCCGGGGCGGAAAAGTTCCGGGCACTGCCGCCGCAGAAGCTCGCGGTAGCCGCCCTGCGGCAGGAAGCACAGGTCCTGGCTCTTGGGCCGGTCGTGCACCGGCAGCCCGATCTCAGCGGCCATGCGGCGCACCTGGTCCTTGGTCATCGAACCGACGGGGAACTGCGCGCGGCTGAGCTGCTCCTGCGAGAGCACGAACAGGAAGTACGACTGGTCCTCCTCGCCGGGAGCGGCGTGAAGCTCGTGGCGGCCGGTCTGCGGGTTGAACGCGCATCGAGCGTAATGCCCCGTGGCGACGCGTTCGCTCTCCAGCGCCGCCGCCGACTCCAGCAGGAAGCCGAACTTGAGCCAGTCGTTGCAGCGCACGCACGGGTTGGGCGTGCGCCCGCACAGATACTCCCGGCGGAAGTCAGCAAGCACTGTCCGCTCGAACTTCTCCCGGTAGTCGAGGGCGTAGAACGGGATGCCGAGCTTGTCGGCGACGCGGCGGGCATCTTCGATACCTCGGTCTCCGCAGCAGGCACTCTCCCCGCCATCCTCCGGCCCGAAGTGGGGGAGGCGAAAACTCGCCCCGACCACCTGCGAGCCCTGGCGCACCAGGAGCGCGGCGGCGGTGGAGGAGTCCACCCCGCCCGACATCGCAACCAGCACCTTTGTGTCCCTGCCGTTCATGTTCGCCGCCCGCCACAGGGGCCGCCGATACCTGCACGCCCCCATTATAGCCCCGCCTTGGGGCGCGGCAAAACCGCCCAGCGGCAGCGATCCTGATGACGGCGCCGGCTCTTCTTTCAGCAAGCGGTGAAGGCACGCGTCAGGGTGGAGGGCACATTGACGGCAGCCCGTAAGTGAGGGATACCAGCACAGCTCGGGCGCAAGAAAGCCGCTAAGGCCGCTGCGGTCTCTGGACAAGGCAATCCTTCATGAACTCCTCGGTCAACTCGACAAAACGACTGCAGCAGTTTATGAGCGCCGGGCTTCGGCCCATCTTGAAGTACGCATTCTCGACGTGCTTCCCACGGTCCACGACGGCCTGGACAGCATGGTCAAAGTCGCCGTCCCCACTTACCAAGATGGCGGTGTCGTAATTGTCCAGGAATGCCTGCTTCACCATGTCAACCGCCAGTTGAACGTCTACGCCCTTCTCCTGGGTCCCCCACGGCCTGTCAACCATCCGACCATGAAATACGTGGAAGTACGGCAGGCTGCTTATAGCATTGAGGAACCTTTCGTGCCTTTGGTACCGGTCCGGGTCTGTCTGCTGCGTAAGGTGCACGTTGTAGTAACGCACGTGCGCCAGCTCCCGGCCGGCCACAAGCAACTGGGCAAAGCAATCGAATCGCACGTCCTTGTCCGGCAGTGCTTGACGCAAGCCAAAATAGAAGTTCTGCCCATCAATGAAAATCATCACTCGCTCAGGACTCACGCCCTCGGCCCTCCCTGAAATGCGCCCGCCGTCGGGCGAACCGACGGCGGGAAGTGAATAACCGCTGGTGGAAGCACCACCAGCGGAAGTCTATAGCTATCTCCTATATTTACCTTTACATGAAGATTACACGGATGTCAACTGTTTTTTGTCATTTTTTTGTCTTTTTTGCTCTTCTTACTGCATTTCAGAAAGCCCGACCGGTATCTGGCGATGGAACCCGGGCCGCATCCAACC
>CAYYNS010000039.1:0-9306 GCA_964473085.1 uncultured candidatus Brocadiaceae bacterium | reverse complement strand
CGGGTGTTGCGGTGCACCCAATCGCAGAGGCGCTTGTAGTGGGGCTTGATCATCTCGGCGAACAGGTCGGGGGCTAGGAGGCCGCCGCGCTGCGTGCCGGCGTCGTCGGAGGCCACGCCCCAGGCGAAGCAGCGGTCGCCGACGGCCTGATGGTAGAGCTTCATGCGGGCGATCGCTGTGTCCACGAACCGCCCCATCATCTCGTGTGCCGTCTCTTTCTCCACCACGAGCATGCAGAGCCACTGGTCGAGGGAGCCCTGCGCGATGTTGTCGGCCAGAAGCGCGCTGAGGCCGACCAGGCTGATCGGGGCGCCCCAGCCCAGGATCGCCTTGTCGGTGTTCTCGTAGAGGTAGCGCGCGCGGCGGGCCACTGCCTCAAGCTCCTCTTCGGGCACGCTGTCTGAGGGGCGGAACGCGCCGGGGTCAATGCGCCGCCCGCTCATGGTCAGCCGGATGAAGTCAAAGTAGAAGCCGTCCTTCGGCATGCGCGCGTACGGGGTGCCGTCGGGGCGGCGCAGCACCCAGCTACCGTCGCGCTCCAGGCCGATGTCGGTGCCCGGAGGGAAGTAAACGCGTGTGCCGTCGAAGAGGCGCCGCTCGACGCCCTCGCGGGCATCCTGCTCGTACCAGCGTGCCGTCGAGCCTTCGAGCGGCACGACGTCCACATGCAGGCGCTCCATGACCTCGGGCTCGATCACCGCGAGGATTTGCATCGCATCCTGGACCTTCGTCGGTGTGCGGATGTCCATGCGCTGCTTCAACCGGTCGTAGATTGAGGCGGCGATGCCTGAGGCCCGCATGCCGCCCAGGTCAATGGGGACGCGGTCGGGCTGCTGGAAATTCACTGCCGTCGTCACGCGCTCGCGGGAGTTCATAGGGGGCCTCCTTGCAGCTCGGCCTTGTCGGCGAAGGAAGCACTTTCAGGCAAGGCCCAGGCCGTAGAACCGGCTGGGGTTCTCCCGCATGAGCCTGCGGGCGACCAGCGAAGCCTCCTGTCGCGTGAAGGCGCCTTCGCGAACCTTCTCAGCGAGCACCATCGCCACATCCTGCCGCGCCAGCTTAAGGTGCCCATAAACCTTTTCGACGATGGCATAGTCGCCTCCGAAGCCGAAGATTTTTGTGTTCGGCACCATCTCCAGCCACTCCGAGAGCGCCGAGCGCGCCTGTGCGGGGTTGATGATGTGCGTCCAGGCCATGTTCAGGTGCACGCCGGGGAAGTATTTTGCAAGCACGGCGATCTGGCGCACCCACGGCATGCCCGCGTGGAACAGGTCAATCTTGGCCCGCGGGAACTCCTCCAGCAGTGGCTGAAGGTGCAGCGGGTTTGCGTTGGCGATCCTGTTGTAGTTGCCGGCCTGGAGGCCCGTGTGAAAGACCATCGGCAGGCCCACGGCGTCGGCGCGCGCAACGAGCTGGAACATCAGGTAGTCCTGGAGCGGCAGGGCCTCCTGCACGGAGAGCGCGTGGCCCTCGTTGGTGAGGATCTTGTTGAAGACCCTCTCGGCCCCCGCGCGCGGGACCTTCTGAAAGGCAAGGCTGCGCCCGTAGGCGTGGGCGCTCTTGATGCCGACCACCTTCGGCTCCGCCCGCCACTTCTGCACCACAGTCGTCATGCACTCCAGCGCGTCGTCGAGCGTGTGGACGGGCCGGTCGCACCTTTTGGCAAGGCCGTCGAGCGCGGCCTGGCTGGTCAGGTCAATCACCTCCGGCCCAGGGGCCAGGTGGTAGAAGTAATCGGGATAGGGCTCCGCTCCGAGGCACCAGCACTGAATGCAGGCCGCGATGTTGCAGCGCTCCCTGAGGATGTGATCATAGAGGCCGGGCTTGTTGATCTCGCGCAGCTTCTCGCCTACGGCCCTGTAGGTGCGGTCGCTCAGGTCATCGAGGCCAAGCAGTTCGCGCACGACCAGCAGGGCAGAGCGGGCGTAAGCGCCGGTGCGGATGGCGCTCAGGAAGGGCCTGAAGCGCTCCCACCGCAGGTCCTCCGGCTTGTCGCGGTCGGCGAAGAAGGCCATGTCTTCGTCCGTGGCGCCGGCCGCCACCAAGTCGCCGCGGCAGTAGTGCTCGAACAGGCTGAAGAAGTCGCGCTTCTGGTCCATGCGCGACGCCTCTGTAGGCAGGTGCTCATGCGCGTCCACCGTGCCTATCTGCTCAAGCTCTGCAAACAGCTCAGCTACAAGCCCATCAGTCTCCAGAACGCTCATCTTCGGCCCTCATCACATGCGCGAAAGGGATGCGGCCCTGCACCTGGTCAGACCTGCCGCCAGCCCCTGCGGGCCTTCTGGATCACCCACACGACGTTGCGCGCCTCCTCCAGCGTGATCGGAAAGGCCTTGCCGCTCCGCAGGGTGCGGTAGACCAGCTCGTAGAACGCCGGTGAGGCCGCCTTCGGCCTGGCCGCCGCCGAACCGTCTGAGCGTCTGCCAGTCGCAGCGCCGGTTGTAGCTGTGGCGGCACAGCCGTGTGTAGAATGCGCGCCCCAGCAGGCGCCGCCTCGCGCGCAGCCTCGATCATGTGGTCGGCCTGCGCGAGCGTCACGGCCATCGGCTTCTCAACCAGCTCAACGTCGTCGCAGATCAGGTCCCGCCACCCCGCCCGGCCAAGCCCGATGATGCCCACATTCACCGGCTGTCACGTCGCCATGTCGCCTCCTCCACGGCCTCAAAAGCGACGAGCAGCGTTTGTGTCGAGAAGAGCGAAACGAGGCACCCCACGTTATGGCTAACCGGTGGAGATGTCAACTGGAAGCGCCCGGCGCCGGCGGAGTGCCGCCGGCAGACATCCGGCTACCCGTACCTAGCAGCCTCAAGTGAGATGTTCCAGCAGCACCTTCGCCGCAAGCCCCACCAGGACCAAGCCCCCGACGACCTCGGCGCCCCTGCCGAGCCTTGTGCCAGTCCGGTCGCCAACCTGCACCCCCACCGCGCACAGCACGGCGGTCACCAGCCCGATAACCACGGCCGGCGCCCATATGCTAACGCGAAGCATGGCAATCGTGACGCCGACGGCAAAGGCGTCAATGCTGGTGGCCGCGCCCAGGCCGATGAGTTTGAAGCCCCGGCTCCCTCCTGCAGTCCGGCCGGTCTCAATGCCCAGCGCGGCGTCCAGGATCATCTTGCCGCCGATCAGGGTCAGGAGTGCGAACGCGACCCAGTGATCGAAGCCGCCCACCAGCGCGCGCAGCGAGCTGCCCGCACCCCATCCAAGCACCGGCATGACCGCCTGAAACCCGCCGAACATCGCCGATACGCGCAGGGTGTGACGGCTCGCACTCTTTTCACTGATCACGATGCCCTCGGCCACCGAGACCGCAAAGGCGTCGGCGGCAAGCCCGAAGGCTATCAGGAGCATGTTGATCAAAGACATGCGGCCACCGCACCTTCGTCAACAGTCCATCAGCCGGGGGAAAGCACGCGTTCTACAACATCATGCTGGCAGCCGAAAGAGCGCGCGGGAGCAACTGCTCGCCCGGGGCCTCACTGAGCCTTCTGGATATCGGAAAACCTGACGACCCTTACGCCGTGCAGGTCCACCCAGATGTTATCGCTGTTGACCTCGTCGCTGGCGTCGGTGCTGCGCTTTTCGTCCGCGCCCTTGGAGTAGAGCTGGAAGCTGTGCGGGTGGAGCGGCACGCCGTCTCGGTCGGCGATGACCACGGCGCCTGGCTCCGCGTACTTGTCGGACCGGATGTAGATGTATTCGTTGCCCCACGGGTCGAGCCGTATGCCCTGGGCGGAACTGCCGAGGGCGCCCACGAGCGCATCCACGTCCTCCTCCGCCGCGTTTGCCGCGCTGGCGGGAAGCTCGCCGTGCGAACGGGCAAACATCCCGATCCCGATCATGAGCTGGCGAAGCTCGTTCATCACCACCACCTCCCGCGCCCTGGTCATCGCGCGCGAGAACGCCGGCAGCATCATGGCGGCCAGCACTACTATGATCGCGATCACCACGAGGAGTTCGACGAGCGTGAAGGCCTTCCTTGCGCGCAATTGGGGCACCTCCAGTCCGCAGTCCTGCCGCGCCCCCCAAGCGCGTCTCATTCTCATTCTACGCGGCCTCAGCCATACGGTCACGCGGTCCGAGCATCCCAACCTTTGAGCCGCGCCTCTTTGCCCGCCACTGTGCCGTCCGGCAATACTGCAGCCGGCCGCCAGACTTGACAGGGGAGCAAGTGCCGACGTAGAATACGCATGATCCTGGGGCGGGGCCGTAGCTCAATTGGTTAGAGCATCGGACTGTCGATCCGAAGGTTGGGAGTTCGAGCCTCCTCGGCCTCGCCACGTAACTTGCGGCGTGAGAAGGGCTTACATTCTCACGCCATTTTCCTTTGCCGATGCTCTTCACCTGCCGACCTGAGCCATCTTCAGACCCGCGCGGCAAGACTCAGGTGAGGCGGGGGCGCCGGTAGTTTGCCGGCCGCTCCTCGATAACCTCTGCCGTCCCCCGGCGCTTGCGGGCGGTGATCATTCGATCCCCTGCTGGCAGGCGGAACTCGACCTCCTCAAACGGGCAGGCCGGCAGGATCTCGGCCCGACCGGACAGGTCCTGCACAAGCATCTCGTTGAGGCCCTGCACAAACAGCGCGTGGCCTGCCAAGTAGTATGGCATCCTGCCGTAAGGCATATTCTCGCGCAGCATGATCCACGGTTCTTCGGACAAGGTGAAGGCCTCCTGCAAGGCGTCCAGCGCCATCCGGGCCTCACGCATCCGCGCAGCGGTGATCGCGTAGTAGCCCGGCATCCAACCACACACCCGGTAGTCTGTGGTCCGGCGGACGCGCTCAAGAGTCTTTCGCAGCCCTTCGGGGTCATGCTGGAGCAATATCGGCGCCATGACAACCCCCAGCAGTTGCGCAGGGACCTTACCGTCTGTGGCCTTGTGTTGCTCGTGTATCCCGTATGAGCCGTCCGGCAGCTTTACGAAGTGGAGCCCTATGCGCTGGGATTCGTCCCGCGTCTGTCTCACCCAGTCTCCGTCAAGGCCCAGCCTGCTGCCGACCTCAGCGGCAACCTGCAGGCACCACTTCGCGGAGAGCAGGATGTCAATCACGTTGGGCCGGTCGCGGCTGTCGAGGTCCTCATTCTGACTCAGGGTCGGCACATAGCGGATCTCAAATGCCCCGTCGCGGGGCGCCAGAATCGAGGACCAGAACTGTGCGATGGACTTCAGGACGGGATAAAGCTGCCTGGTGAGGCGTTCTGGCCAGCCGTAACAGTCCAGATATCGGCGCGCTGCCTCGACAAGGCAGGCGTTCTGATGGTGCTCGGCGAACGGGGGATTGCGATGGCCCTCCAGGTATGGAAGCAGCCCGGGGGTGGCCTGCCACGGGTAGCGCGCGCCGCGGGCGTAGTAGGCGTGCCGGGCAGCGGCCTGGGCCACCGGCAGCGCCTCGATCACGAACCGAAGCGTGCCCTCGCACAGCTCCGGATGGCCTGAGCTGATGGCAGCCCAAAGATGGTAGGCCGTGTCCTGCGGATGCCCGCCGGCGAAGGCAGGGAAATCAGCGTACGCCCCCTCGAGGTTGAACGCGGGCACCCGGCGCGGCATGAAGCAGGCCAGGTAGTAGAGGCTGCGATACCACATTGCCTCGATGCGCTTGTCAGGCAGCTCGACATAGGTGCGGCTCCAGAACCCCTTCCACCAGCGCCGATGCTGTGAGCGCAGCAGTTCGTAGCCCCTCGCCCGGGCCTCCTGAACCTGGCGGCGCACGGCATCGCGTCGGGCCCTGGGCTCGGTCAGCGACTGGTGTCCCACCGCCACGTAGATGAAGTGACGGCCGGGCGGCAGCACGAGCCTGGGGCCCGACCACTGGCCGCCAGAGGCCGCAACCGCGAAATGGCAGGGGCACTGGACGTTTGACATCGCCTCGCCGACCACCGCGTCGCCCTCGACATGTGTCTGGAAGTAGCCGTCTCGCACGCGAAGGTGATCGGGATTGTAGGGAAGCTCGCCGTAAGGCTTCGGTCGAACAGGCGTGGGGGCCTCGTGGAGCTCGAAAGACAGCTCGGCCGCCGTCTTGACCTTGTAGACCAGCAGGCTCTCCTGCGGCTGAATCCAGCACTCGACAGACACCGCCTTGCCGTCGTAGCGAAAGGCAGTCCGCAGCGTCGCCTCCCCGAGGCTCAGCACCTGGCAGTGGTCAGCGACGCGGTTTGGAAAGTCCGCCTCAGCGGGCCCCAGCCGGAGGGTGAAGGGGGCCGTTGCAGTGAAGTAGTGCTCAGGCGGCTTGGCCTGCCAGAACCAACTGGGGTCGAAATGGTGCCAATTCGGGTCGCGCCCATCCAGACACCAGTAGTCCAGCGAGACCAGCCGGGACAAAAGCAGCGTGCGGATGTCGCGCTGAGAGCCCGTGCCGGACCGCAGTTCGTCGTAGTAGGTGCCGGCAAAGGGATCCAACAGGCCGCCGATGTCACCGTTGCCCAGTGGTAGGGGCGTGTAGTCGTCCATCCGGCCGGGGACGAAGTGCTGGGTTATATCCCCGATAGCGCACCGTTCGCTGATATCTTGAGGCATGGGCATGCCCTCCCCAGGGGCCTGCTGCGCGGTCCGTAACGCCGCAGCACGGGGGCCTCGTATCGGTTCCGTAAGTCCCTACTGCCGTCAAGCGGGCGTCCATTCTGCTAGCGCCCGGAGCGTGGAGTCAAGTCTCCTTTTGGGCCACAAGCTTTCGAAGGTGCCGCCCGAATGCCCTGCGCTGCCGCGACGAAAGGGGATTCGCCCGCGTGAACTGCCGCGCGTTCCTTGAAACGCGCGGCCGGTGCGCCTAAGATTCAGGCGGCCCACTACATGTTGTCCATTTCATGCCAGAGATCAGCAAGTGTACCCTTGTGTTATCTCATGCACAGGCAAGCGCGTGTGCGCTGAGTGGGACCCGCAGCGGGGCCGCTTCTCGCTGTCCATAGGCCCGCACCGGATGGAACTGTGCTCGGCCGCCGTGTGTCTGGCTAGCGAGGTGCTGATCCTGTCGGAGCACGGCGGCTTCATCGGCTCGGAGCAGCGCGACCCCCTCACCCTGAGGACGCTGTGGCGACTGGGGCCTGTGCTGAGGTGCACGCACACCATCCAACTGGACGAGCGGGCGGAGACGCTGAGCGCGCGCATGGAACTGTTCAATGACGGACCGCCTGTGAGCATCCGTTCGGTGCGCCCGCTGGTGGTTCTGCGGCCCGGGGCATTCTTGACTGGCACGCGGCCGGCGCAGTGGTCCCTGTTCCGAGACGGCCGGACCAAGAACGCCCTGCCCTGCACGTACGGGTTCCTGCGCGACCGAGGCCGCAGGCAAGAGGCCCTTTGCACGTGGGTCGAGGATGGGGACGGCGAGCCTTCTCTTGTCGCTTCAGGCGGCGACCTGACCTTCAGAAGCGAGCACTTCCTGGTAATGAAAAGGCGCGACAAGGCAGAGGCGCTGCTTGTGGGATTCACCACCCTGCGAGATCAATTCAGCCAGATTCAGCTCACTACGAATGACGCGGAAACCGAGTTCCGCGGCCTGGAGGCCATTTGCCAGACCGACGGCGTGACGCTGGAGCAGGGCGCGACGCTCAGCTCGGAATCCCTCTTGCTGGATGGCAACAGCGACCCGCTGGCTGCCATCGAGCACTACGCTGAGCGCGTCGCCGCCGAGAACCATGCGCGGCGGCCGGAGGGGATTCCGACCGGTTGGTGCTCCTGGTACTTCTACTTCTCCCATGTGCGAGAGGACGACGTGCTGGAGAATCTGGATTTCCTGGCTTCCCGCCGCTGGCCGGTCAGGTACGTGCAGGTGGACGAGGGGTGGAACGACCGGCATGGGGACTGGGAGCCGAACGAGAAGTTCCCGCACGGCATGGCCTGGCTCGCCGGGGAGATCCGCGGCCGGGGGTTGCTGCCCGGCATCTGGGTGGCACCTTTCCTGGTGCACCCTGACTCGCGCGTAGCACGCGAGCATCCTGAGTGGCTCTTGCGGGACGATCGGGGACGGCTCATCGAGCCCCACTCCTCCATGGAGCCGCCCGTCCTTGACCCGGCTGTGCCCGCAGTGCAGCAGTACCTCAGGGCATTGGGGCATCGCCTCGTCCACCAGTGGGGATACCAGTACGTGAAGGCCGACTTCGTTCGGGCTGTGAGCCTGGTGCGGTCGGCAAGGTTTCATGCGAACGTCACGCGCGCCCAGGCCGTGCGCATCGGAATGGAGGCGCTCCGCGAAGGGATGGGCAGCAGTGCGGTGCTGCTGGCTTGCGGCGGCCCCTACGGCCCCACCCTCGGTGTGGCGGACGGCAACCGCACGGGCGCCGATACGCTGCCGGAGTGGAGCACATTTATCTGGGGCGCGCGCCAGTCAATCCCGCGCTGGCATATGCACGGGCGCTGGTGGTTCAATGACTCGGACAACCTGTGCGTGCGCGACAACGCCGAGCCGTTTCGGGGCATCCCACAGTCGGTCGGGCGGTTCACCGAAGAGGAGGTTCGCACGGCGGTGACCCTCCTTTACCTGAGCGGCGGCTCGGTGATGATCGGCGAGCGGCTGTCGGCGCTCTCGGAGGAGCGGCGCAGGCTGATTGACCTCGTGCTGCCGCCGCTGGGCGTGGCCGCACGGCCGCGCGACATGTTCTCAGAGCCGATCCCGACGATACTCGACGCGCAGGTGGTCGTCCCTTTCGGCACCTGGCACACGGTTGGCATCGTCAACTGGCAGGATGAGGCGCGGGCCCGCACGGAAACGCTCCATGCGCTCTGTGACTGCCCAGCAGATGCCCTCTACCATGTCTACGAGTTCTGGACGAAGCGCTACCACGGCCGGTTTCGCAGCGACGACCGCATCGAGCTGGGGCTGATTGCGCCTCACGGCTGCCGCCTGCTTCTGGTAAAGCGGGTTGAGGCGCAGCCTCAGTTGGTCTCAACGGACGCCCACCTTTCGCAAGGGGCGGTGGAGATCGAGGGCTGCCGACTGGCGCGGGATGGGTTGGCCGTCGCCGCGCGCCGCCGCCTTCGACCGATCCGCGCCCTGCTCTATTTCCCGAACGGATGGCGAGCGGAAGGGCTCGCGTTGGATTCGACGGGCCTGGCCTGGATCGAGCTGCAGCCAGGCGAAAGCCGCCTGATAAAGTGCAGCGGTAACACAGGCTGCCCGGCTGCCGGCCGGGACGGAGGCTGGTCAAATGGACCTTGAGGACGATCGCGTCAGAGCCGCGACGTTTTCGCGCCCGAAGTTCATCCCGGTCACCGTGCGGCTCCTGCCCTCGGCATGGCTGAAGCACCGCGACGCGCTGGACGAGATCGTTGCGCGGCACCCCGTCCTTTTCCCGGGACATGAGATGGGCAAGACGG
>CAYYNS010000038.1:6198-9393 GCA_964473085.1 uncultured candidatus Brocadiaceae bacterium | reverse complement strand
CGAAGCGGTCTACCAGCACTGTGCGGGCGCCATTGCGTGCGGCGGCGATCGCCGCGAACACGCCCGACACCCCTGCCCCCGCTACTGCCACATCCACCTCGTGCACGACGGGCACCTGTTTCTGCGGCTCTACGACGTAATCCATGGCATACCTCCTCTTAGGCGTGTGGCGGGGCTGCTTGTCTGCGCCCGCCCTGCCCCGCGCAGGTCCATTATATGGATTTCACGGAGGCTCTCCATCAGGCTCCGGCGCTTGCTCGCAAGATGCGCTAGCGTATCGGGCCGGGTTCGCCAAGCTGCCCGCGTTGAGTTGACAGCGCCTGAAGCCTCGCCTATCCTGTTGCCTTCATGCACGCGGCGAGTGCGGCCGGGTGCCGGCGCGCGCCGCCCGGGTAACACCCCGGCAGCGGTTACTCCTTTTACCGGAAAGGGGAAGACGTGATGTTGAGCGACCTTGAGATCGCACAGCGGGCCAGGCTCAAGCCCATCGAGCAGGTGGCCAAGGAAGTCGGCATACTGCGCAGCGAACTGGAGCTCTACGGCGACTACAAGGCCAAGGTGAAGCTGGAGGCCCTCCAGCGCCTCGCCGACCGGCCCAACGGCAAGTACATTGACGTGACGGCCATCACGCCCACCCCGCTGGGCGAGGGCAAGACGGTCAGCACCATCGGCGCCACCCAGGCCCTGTGCCAGATCGGCAAGAAGGCCTTCGTCTGCATCCGCCAGCCTTCCCTCGGCCCCGTGTTCGGCATCAAGGGCGGCGCGGCCGGCGGCGGCTATAGCCAGATAGTGCCCATGGAGGACTTCAACCTCCACCTGACCGGCGACGTGCACGCCGTCAGCATCGCCCACAACCTGGCGGCGGCCTTCCTGGACAATGCCCTCAAACGCAAGAACCGCCTGGGCATTGACCCCGATACCATCTCCTGGAACCGCGTGGTTGACCTCAATGACCGCTGGGCGCTCGACAGGATCGTCATCGGCCTGAGCGAGGGATTTGTGCGCGTGAGCGGTTTCGACATAAGCGTCGCAAGCGAGCTGATGGCCATCCTGGGCCTCGCCTCGGGCCTTCAGGACCTGCGCCAGCGCGTCGGCCGCTGCGTGGTGGCATCCACCTACGACGGCAAGCCGGTCACCTGCGAGGACCTCAAGTGCGCCGGCGCCATGACCGTGCTGCTCAAGGACGCCATCAAGCCGAACCTGATGCAGACACTGGAGGGCGGCCCGGCGTTCGTGCACGCCGGCCCTTTCGCCAACATCGCCCACGGCAACTCAAGCATCCTGGCCGACAAGATCGCGCTCAAGCTCGCCGACTACGTAGTGACGGAGAGCGGCTTCGGGGCGGACATCGGCATGGAGAAGTTCTTCGACATCAAGTGCCGCACAAGCGGACTGATTCCTAACGCCGTGCTCCTGGTCGCCTCGATCCGAGCCCTCAAGATGCACAGCGGCCAGTTCACGGTCGTGGCCGGCAAGCCGCTCGACCCCGGCCTCAGCCGGGAGGACCTCGACGCGGTAGCGCGCGGCTGCGAGAACCTTGAAAAGCACATAGAGAACGTCAGGCTCTTCGGCATCCCGTCGGTCGTCTGCATCAACAGGTTTACGACCGACACGCAGGGCGAGATCGAGGTCGTGCGCGAGCACGCCCTCAAGGCAGGCGCCGAGCAGGTCGTCGTCAGCGATGTCTGGGCAAAGGGAGGCAAGGGCGGCATCGGGATCGCCGAGGCCCTGGTGGAGGCCTGCAGCAAAAAGAGCAACTTCCGATTCCTCTACCCCGACGACATGCCGATCAGGAAGAAGATCGAGACGATCGCCACGAAGATCTACGGCGCGGCGCGGGTCGAGTTCGCCCCGGAGGCCGAAAAAAAGATCAAGCTATTCACCAGGCGCGGCTGGGACAAGCTGCCTATCTGCATGGCCAAGACCCACCTGTCGCTCACGCACGACCCCGCCGTCAAAGGCAGGCCCAGGGGCTTTGTGTTCCCCGTGCGCGACATTCGGCCTTCCATAGGCGCAGGCTTCCTCTACCCGCTGTGCGGCGACATGAGGACCATCCCGGGTCTGCCCACGGAGCCTGCCGGCGAGAAGGTGGACATAGACGCCGAAGGCAAGGTCGTCGGGCTGTTCTGAGGCACATCCCATAGCCGGATCGGCAAGCCCCCTCGGGACTGTCCGCAACAACAAGGCAATCAGACGGGCGCGTTGCCGGCGGGGCGTAGCGGATATCGCGAGCCCAAGCCGCGGGATGGCAGCCTGTCGTGATATTGGCAGTGCAGCGCCCTTTCGGGTAAGCTCACAGTGTAGCTGCGCAAGCGGGTGCGGACGGTCTCACGAAGCCGCGTGTGCCCTATTCGCTGCTCGCAGACGGAGGGCCTGACATGAGGACACTTGAGCGCATCACGATGGACCCGAAGGTGATGGGCGGCAAGCCGTGCATCAGGGGGCTGCGCGTGACCGTCGGCACTATCGTGGGGCTCATGGCGGCCGGCCACACTGCTGAGGACATCTTGAAGGCGTATCCGTATCTGGAGCCTGAAGACATCCGCGAGGCGCTGGCCTACGCCGCATGGCGTGCCGAGGAACTGGACGTGCCGCTGGGCAGAGCATGAACATGCGCGTCCTGGTGGACATGAACCTCTCTCCGCAGTGGGTGCAGTTCCTCAGCGCGCAGGGCTGGGATGCTGTGCACTGGGCCGACGTGGGCGACCCGCGCGCTCAGGATGAAGTCGTGCTGGCGTGGGCGAGGGCGCACAGACATGTCCTTCTGACCCATGACCTTGACTTCGGCATGATCCTGGCAGCTACGGGGGGCGCCGCGCCGAGCGTCATCCAGGTCCGTGCCCAGGACGTGCTGCCGGCTCGTCTTGGCCACCTGGTCTGTCAGCTCCTGCGGCAATACGATGACCTGATCCGCAAGGGGGCGCTCATCACAATGGACGAGAGCACCACCCGGGCCCGCATCCTCCCGCTTGCAGACTGAACGCTCCTCGGGGAGCGGGCCGGCGAGAAGGTGGACATAGACGCCGAAGGCAAGGTCGTCGGGCTGTTCTGAGGCACTCCTGCTGGCGGACCAGACGCGGCAGCACGTCCGAGGGCGAAAGGCGTGAGGCCAGGCTGGGCTGCCCTCACGCTTTTTGTGCGCGTTTGTGGGGCGATAGCAGGGGGCATAAACTATATGGTGGCGAGCACAAGTCC
>CAYYNS010000038.1:3832-6098 GCA_964473085.1 uncultured candidatus Brocadiaceae bacterium | reverse complement strand
GCGTTTGTGGGGCGATAGCAGGGGGCATAAACTATATGGTGGCGAGCACAAGTCCTGACCTGCATGGGAGGTCGAGGAAGGCATGAAGAAAGCCCTCATTACTGGCATTACCGGCCAGGACGGTTCTTATCTGGCCGAACTGCTCCTGAGCAAGGGTTACGAGGTCTGGGGGATCAAGCGCACCGCTTCAACGTTCAATACGGACCGCATAGAACACCTGTATCAGGATCCGCACGAGCCCGACGTCAGGCTTCACCTTTTGTATGGAGACCTGTCCGACGGCAGCAATCTGGCGTCGGTTATCCAGTTGGTCAGGCCCGACGAGGTCTACAATCTGGGAGCCCAGAGTCACGTGCGAGTATCCTTCGACCAGCCCATTTACACCACGAACGTGAATGCATTGGGCACGCTGCGGCTGCTTGAGGCCCTGCGCCATGCCGACTGGTCTCCCCGCTTCTTCCAGGCTTCCTCCAGTGAAATGTATGGAAACGCCACTGAGATACCCCAGAACGAGGGCACTGCTTTTCATCCGCGCAGCCCCTATGCCTGCGCGAAGGTCTGTGCCTATCACCAGACCGTAAACTATCGGGAAGCATACGGCGTGTTCGCCTGCAACGGCATCATGTTCAATCACGAATCCCCGCGCCGCGGTGAGACATTCGTCACGCGCAAGATCACGCGCGCCGCCACCCGCATCAAGATGGGCCTACAGGATAAGCTCTACCTGGGGAACCTTGACGCCCGGCGCGATTGGGGCTTTGCGGGTGACTACGTCTGCGCAATGTGGCTGATGCTGCAACACGCCGAGCCGGACGACTACGTGATCGCCACTGGCCAGGCCCATTCCGTGCGCGAGTTCCTGGATGAGGCCTTTGGCTACGTGGACCTCGATTGGCGTGACTGCGTGAAGATTGATCCCCGCTACTTCAGGCCTGCTGAGGTCAACCTCCTGGTCGGGGATGCGAGCAAGGCGCGGGTGAAATTGGGATGGGAGCCAAAGCTCACCTTCAAGGATCTTGTCGCCATGATGATGGACAGTGACATGGCACTCGCGCAGAGCGAGGCCTCGCTGGCCGGCTCCCAAATGCCGAGGCATGCCGGCCCAGCAGCGAGGGCGTCCGGTGGGTAAGCAGTTCTGGTCCGACAGGCGTTTCTGCGTCACGGGAGGGGCGGGGTTCCTCGGCTCCTTTCTGGTCGGGCAAATGCGTGAGCTGGGCGCCCGTGACATTTTCGTGCCGCGCAGCAAACAATATGACCTGACCACCGTCCAGGCTGTCAGGCGCATGTACGATGTCGCGCAGCCTGACGTAGTGATTCACCTGGCAGCGGTGGTCGGAGGCATAGGGGCCAACCAGGAGCGGCCGGGCGAGTTCTTCTACAAGAACCTGATGATGGGCGTGCAGCTCATCGAAGAAGCGCGCCGGTGCGGCATAGAGAAGTTCGTTGCCGTCGGAACTGTCTGCGCCTACCCGAAATACGCACCCGTGCCCTTCAAGGAAGACGATCTCTGGGACGGCTACCCTGAGCCAACAAACGCCCCCTACGGCCTGGCCAAGAAGGCGCTGCTTGTGCAGTGCCAGGCCTACAGGCAGCAGTACGGGTTCAACGGCATCTTCCTGCTGCCCGTCAATCTCTACGGGCCAGGGGACAACTTCGATCCGCAGACCAGCCACGTGATACCTGCCCTCATCAGGAAGTGTGTGGAAGCGCGCCAAGCAGGCAAGGACCACATCGTCGCCTGGGGCACTGGAAGGGCCTCCCGCGAGTTCATCTACGTCAAGGACGCCGCTGAAGGCATTCTGCTCGCCACCGAGCATTACAACAAGGCCGAGCCCGTCAACATCGGGACCGGTTCTGAGATAACCATCAGGCAGCTCGCCGAGCTCATCGCCCGCCTGACCGGCTTCGACGGCCGCATTGAGTGGGATGCGACTCGGCCCGACGGGCAGCCCCGCAGGTCCCTCGATACCTCACGGGCAGAGCAAGAGTTCGGCTTCCGCGCCAGGACTCCCCTGGAGGAAGGCCTTCGCAGCACCATTGACTGGTACGAGAAGGCTCGTGGGACGGCGCGGCCATCCCAGTCCGACCGGCTGGCAAGCCCCGGCTCTGTCATGCTTGACCCGTGAGCGGGGCGTGACTATCATTGGGCCGATATGGACCTGCCAGAACTGGCCAGCCTCTACCGCACCACGCTCTGCCGGGACGTGATCCCGTTCTGGACACGCCACGCGATTGACCCCAACGGCGGCATCAACACCTGCATCGC
>CAYYNS010000038.1:0-3732 GCA_964473085.1 uncultured candidatus Brocadiaceae bacterium | reverse complement strand
CCGGACCCGCCGCCTGCCTGGCCGTATCCCATCCCGCCGGGGCGCATGGCCCACGGCGTGAGCATGATCTTCTCCCTCGCCTACCACGAGCTGGCTGAGGCGACGGGCGAGGCGGCCGTACGCGCGGCCGCCGACCGCCACCACCAGCGCGTGATGGACACTTTCCTGCGCGCGGACCGCGGGCTGGTCCTCGAATGGCTGCGGCCGGACGGCACTGAGCTTGCCCCGCCGGAGGGCACGGTCGTCGTGCCGGGGCACGGGGTGGAGTCCATGTGGTTTCAGATCCACATCGCCCGTGCCCGTGGCGACGGCGCGACGTGCAGGCAGGCTGTGGAGGCTATCAGGCGTCACCTTGAGCTCGCCTGGGACCCCCAGTACGGCGGGCTGCTGCTGGCCGTGGATGCCGATGGGCGCAGCGACGTGGCGTGGGACTTCCACGACTCGAAGCTGTGGTGGCCGCACACGGAGGCGCTTTACGGGACGCTGCTTGCGCACGAGCTTTGCGGCGAGCCGTGGTGCATGGAGTGGCACGAGCGGGTGCGCCGCTACAGCTTCTCTCACTTCCCGGTCCCCGAGCACGGCGAGTGGCGGCAGAGGCTCGACCGTCGCGGGCGCCCGTTCACAGAGGTCGTCGCCCTGCCGGTAAAGGACCCCTTCCACCTGCCGAGGGCGCTCATCCTGTGCATCGAGGCGCTCTCCAGGCTGGCCGGGGCGTCCGCCGTACAGCGGGAAGGGGGCGGGTGATGTCGCAGGTCCAGTTCGTCGAGCTTTCGCTTGCTGGGACGCGCCGCGAGATCGGCAGGGCGCACGGAGCGGCGGTGGCGGATTACCTGCGCGCGGAGGTCGAGCAGGCGGGGATTGCGCGCGGGAGCGATCCACCTCTCGAAGACGCCTGGGCGCTCCTGACGCGCCGCTTTCCGGGCCTTGCAGACGAGCTGGTCGGCCTCTCTGAGGGGGCCGGCCTGGACCTGTGGCAGGTGGTCCGCTATAACGGCCTCTGCCCCGGTGGCGGCTGCACGAACGTGCTTGTGCCCGGCGGCCCCGACGGGCCGCTTCTGGCGATGAACAAGGACATCGCGCCGCAGAATAGGCTCTTCACGATCGAGCTCAGGCGGCCGGACGGTGAGCCGGCGGCCGTGCGCTACGGGCACGCCGGGCGGCTGTTCGGATACGGGCTCAACGAGCGCGGGCTGTGCGTTGCGGGCACGGCGGCGGATGCGGCGCCGGAGCTGATGCACGCCGCCGGCCCGGGCCTGAGGCTGGGGCTGCTTGGGCCGATAATCCTCTGCGAGTGCGCCACCGTCAGCGAGGCGCTGCGGCTGATCGAGGCCTTTCCCGTGCGGGCGGAATCGGGCAACATCAGCTTGCTGGATGCGGCGGGCGGCGCGGCGGTCGTGGAGGCGGCGCCGGCGGCGCTCCAGGTGCGCCTGGCGGACTGCGACCGCAGGCCGATGTGCGCGGTGAACCTGTTTTCGTCCGGGCGGATGCCGACCTGCTCGGAGGCAGCCTATATCGCGAACTCCGAGCGGCGGCTGGAGACGTTCAGGGAGGCGTTCGGCGAGGGCGGGCCGGGCCTGCGGGACGTGATGGCCTTCATGCGGTCGCACTGCCAGCAGGGCTCTATCTGCCGCCACATGGACGGCACGCAACAGGAGCGCTATCACCAGACCGTGATGTCACTGATCTGCGCGCCGGCGTTCGGCGCCCTGTTCCTCAGCCAGGGGCCGCCGTGCCGCGCGCCCTACAGGCGCTACGGGTTCTAAAGGATGAGCCGCAGGTTCAGGGTGCTGTGCATGGCGGACGTTTCGGCCTGCCCCGAGGCGCTCGACCCGCTCCGGGAGGTCGCGCAGGTGGACGTGGTGCCCGCGGACCGGCAGGTGCTTGTCAGCTCGATCGGCGCCTACGACGCCTACTTCGCAACGCTCGGCGTGCAGGTGGACGCCGAGGTGCTTGCCCGCGCCGGCCCGCCATACGGCAGGCTCAGGGCGATCGCAACGCCCTCGACCGGCACGGACCACCTCGACCTGGAGCGGGCGCGCCAGCTCGGCATCGAGGTCCTGTCGAACAAAACTGACTACGAGCTGCTCGACCGCATCACGGCGACTGCCGAGATGGCCTGGTGCCTGCTGCTCGCCGCCGTGCGGAGGCTTCCCTGGGCCTTCGATGCGGCGAGGCAGGGCGAGTGGGCCCGCGACCGCTTCCGCGGCCACCAGCTCGCCTACAAGACACTCGGCATCCTGGGCTACGGCAGGCTCGGGCGGATGGTGGCGCAGTACGGCCTGGCCTTCCGCATGCGCGTCATCGCCTGCGACATACGCCCCTTTGAGGCCGAGCACGTCCGCCAGGTGGACCTGGACACGCTGCTTAGGGAGTCGGACGTTATCTCGATCCACGTCCACCTGGACGAGACTACGCGCGGGATGATCGGCCGACGCGAGTTCGCCCTGATGCGCGACGGCGTGGTGATCGTCAACACCTCGCGCGGCGCGGTCATCAACGAGGACGACTTCCTGGAGGCCCTGCGCTCGGGCAAGGTGGGGGCGGCCGGCGTTGACGTGATAGAGGGTGAGTGGCGCACGGACCTCCACGAGCACCCGCTGGTGCGCTACGCCCGCCAGCACGATAACCTCGTCATCTCCCCCCACGTGGGCGGGGTGACGCTTGAGTCACAAAGGATGGCCTACACGCACACGGCAAGGAAGCTTGCCGCATTCCTCCAGTCACTCGGAAAGGGGACACCTTGAAGATCTCGCGAATCCAGCAGGCGCTATCCGGCGGGCGGCCCGCCTTCGGCATATGCGTGATGTGGCCTGCCCCTGGCATCATCGAGGCCGTCGGCGGCGCATGGGACTTCATCTGGATTGACGCGCAGCACGGCATGCACGATTATGGCTCGCTCGCAGAGTGCATCCGCGCCTGCGACCTGGCGGGCACCAGCGCCCTGGTGCGCGTGCCGGGCCACGCCTACGATCTGATCGGCCCCGTGCTGGACCTCGCCCCCGCCGGGATCATCGCGCCGATGGTCAACGACCCCAGCGAGGCCAGGCACCTGGTCGAATGCGTCAGGTTCGCCCCCCTCGGCATGCGCTCGTTCGGCGGGCGGCGCATCATTGACCTCTACGGCCGCGACTACGTGCGCGAGGCCAACCGCTGCCAGCTACTGGTCGTGCAGATCGAGACCAGCCGCGCCGTCCAGAACGCCGAGGCCATCGCGGCTGTCGAGGGACTGGACGCGGTGTTCTTCGGGCCGGACGACCTGCGGGTGAGCCTGGGCCTGGGGATGGACGCGCCGCTCACTGAGCCGCCCCTGTCCGACATGGCCGGACGCGTGGCCGCTGCGGCGCGTAAGGCGGGCAAGTTCGCAATGGTGCCTGTCGGCACGGCGGAGGCGATCCGCTGGGTGCTCAAGGCAGGCTTCAGCGGCTGCGTGGTCGGCTCGGACGTCGGGTTCGTCAAGGGCGGCTCGGCGGCGGCGCTCAGGCTCGCCGAAGAACTGGGCTGCTAGTGTGGAGGGGTGACAATGAACAAGCCGCTCACTGGTCCCGTCGCGGCTGGAGGGTTCGCGGGGGCTTTCATCCTGGCCCTGCTCGTCGCCTGCATCGTCTTCGTCGTCGTGCTGCTGCTGATCAAGGCCCTGTGGGCGTGGACAGTTCCTGACCTGCTGCCGGGGGCCGTCCGGCAGGGGCTGGTGGCAAGGGACATCTCGTGGCTGGCGGCGGCCAAGCTGGCGCT
>CAYYNS010000037.1:3779-9747 GCA_964473085.1 uncultured candidatus Brocadiaceae bacterium | reverse complement strand
CGACCTTACGGGCCGCCTCGACCCAGCCGTCGGGCGTGATGCAGTTGATGCTTGGGATGACCTTGATCGCCAGCTCGCTCCTGGCGCGGCGCACCTCGTCGGCGTAGCGCTCAATGTCCCACTCGCTCGCCTGCTCGTAGGAGATGAAGGAGAAGGTCCTGTCGCGGCCCATGTCGTGGCGGATGATCTGGTAGCGGGGCGATGGGTTGCGGCGGCAGACCTGTTCCTCGAAGTAGCTCTTCATGACGACGGCGGCGGCGCCGCCATCCTGGCAGCGGCGCATCTTCTCCACCGTCTCGGTGATGCCGGCGGAGGCGACGACGAGGGGGTTTTTCAGCTCGAGGCCGACGAAGGTGGTGCTGAGCTCAGGCATAGGCGCGCTCGGGCCGGGGCGGGGTCTCTTCGAGGAGGACGGCGGCGTGGGCCTCGATGGCCTCGCCACGGCCTACGGGCCCGAGCCCTTCGGCGGTGCGCGCTTTCACGCTCACGCGGCTCGGAGGGATGCCCAGGAGCTGGGCTATCCTGTGGCGCATCCTTGTCTTTGCCGTACCGAGCTTCGGCCTTTCGGCGACCACGTTCGCATCCACATTATGCACGGCGAGCGAGCGCTCTGTGATCATCTTCAGGACGACCTTGAGGATGTCGGCGCTGTCAGCGTTGCGCCACTCGTCGGCAGAGTCGGGGAAGTGCTCCCCGATGTCTCCGAGCGCTGCCGCGCCAAGGATCGCGTCCGCGATTGCATGAAGCACGGCGTCGCCGTCGCTGTGTCCGAGGAGGCCGGCCGGTCCGGGGAGTTCCACTCCTCCGAGCACAAGCCGCCGGCCTTCAGCGAGGCGGTGGATGTCGTAGCCGATCCCTATGCGCACGTGCGGGGTTCTCCAGGCCATGCGGCCATTCGTACACGACCGCGGCGAAAATCACTTGGCAGGATAGAAGCCTTTGTCGTAGAATACGGATCTTGGACACAATTATATCAGATACCCTGGGCGCCTTTCATCACGCTAGCAGGGCTGCGGCATAGCGGTTCGTGACAGGCTCGGATGTGTAGCGATGCAGGGCTTTCGCGGATCACTTGGCGAGCACTGCGGACTCAAAATATGTTGGGTTTCCTGAGGAGAATGCTCCCGGGGATACGCCTGGCGGTGTCCAGTCGTCTTCGGTTTTGACCTGCCCTGCCGCCGTTGCTCGCGCGGCGCCGGTTTCCCCATTGCTGTGAGCCTCCGCCCGTTTGCTTTTTGAGGGCGCCCGAGTTGCAGCTCAGTGGAGGCGCGGCCAGGATGCTTCAGCTCAGGGCGGTGTCGTTCTGGCAGGTTCCGAAAACTCAGGAGGAGTTTCTGGGAGCGAAGCGGCGTCGCTACATTGTGCGCTCCCGATCAGCGGACGAAGGATCCACAAGTGTGGTTTGATCCTGAGGGGCGGTATTCAACCGTTCGGGGTCATCCCATGTATTACTACTCAGGCGAGCGGGAGTTTTTGGACCTTATCGCGGGATGCGGTTTTGGGATCGTGCGCCAACTGAAGGAGCCTCGGCTCAGCGACTACCCGCCTTATTGCGCGGGCAACATGTGGGTGCTGGGAAGAAACAGAAAGCTATCGGCCGACGACATGGTGGGGGTGACCCGCACAAGCCGTGCGCGCCACCCCGAAGGTTGCGTTGCAAGCGAAAAGCGTTTTTTCTTGTTTTTTTCTTGACGACTCGGTCAGTTTCGACTAAATTGTCTTTTATGACCGGTCAGTCAAAACTTTGGAACATGCGGCCAAAGCAGGCCAGGCATGGGCAACAGACATCTCGGCAGAGCAGGCGGGCTCAGGCAACCCGGCAAAGGTTGCTTGAGGCTGCCCGCGCGGTTTTTGCGGAAAAAGGCCTGGACCTGGCCCGGATTGATGAGATTACGGAGCGAGCAGATGTCGGCAAAGGAACGTTTTACCATTACTTCAGTGGGAAGGAGGACCTGGTAGCGGAACTCCTGAAGAGCGTGCTGGCGGACCTGGGGGTGGTGATTCAGGAGAGCTGCCGGGATGCGACGGACCTGAACGGTTTGCTGGATGCCCTGATTGGGGCTCACATCAGGTTCTTTTGTAATCGCTGGGAAGACTTTGTGCTGTATTTTCTGGGAAGGAGCGACCTGACGCTGTTGCAGAGTTACTCTGGCATAGAGACGCCGTTCCTGGACTACCTGGCGCAGATGGAGGGGTTGCTGGCGCAGGTCATTCACCACCGGGTGTCGGAGTGCGTGCTGCGGCGCATCGGGTGCGCGGTGGCGGGTTTCGTGTCGGGCTACTACTCATTCGCCGTGGTGGCTGCCCAGGAAGAGGACATTGATGCTGCCTTCAGTTCGCTGCGCAGCGCCATGGTGGCGAGCCTTGCCAGGTTTATCCAGGAGGCCTTGCCGCCAGCGGGGAAGGAAGGGACATGACGGGACGTTTTTGGCCGGTTCATTGCTGTGCGTCGCCTGACACTCGGTGTCCGCGACGGCCAGCCCAGTGATGGAGGCGAAGGTGCAAAGTGCACAGGTCGTAGAAGAAGCTGCCAAGCGATGTGCCTGGGGCTTAGCGGCGTCCATTGACATCTACA
Organism: uncultured candidatus Brocadiaceae bacterium; assembly: GCA_964473085.1. Lineage (GTDB taxonomy): Bacteria > Planctomycetota > Brocadiia > SM23-32 > SM23-32 > CAYYNS01. The sequence goes on along the minus strand of CAYYNS010000037.1, from coordinate 7,172 downwards.
ACTGCAATCCGAGGACGATCCGCAACGCCGCCAGGATGCGGCAGTTCGTCGTTCAACTGTGCGAATTGATCGGGATGAAGCGATTCGGCGACACGATTGTCGTTCACTTTGGGCAGGAGGAGCGCGTCGCCGGTTACTCGATGGTGCAGTTGATCGAGACTTCGCTCATCTCGGCCCATTTCGCCAATCAGACCAACACCGCCTATCTGGACGTCTTCAGTTGCAAGCCGTATGATCCGGACGCCGTAGCCGAGTTCGCCCAGAAGTTCTTCGGTGGTTCCCGCTGCATAACCCATGTGAACCTGAGGCTCTGAGCGTGTACCAGTTTCGAGCAGCCACCGACCTGGACGAATGCCGGGAGGTATGGGAGCGAGTCTTCCCGCCGCAATCGCTTACAGACCTCTGGGAGCTGCGGTTGTGTTTTCACCGCTACTTCCAGCGTCCTCCCTGTTTCCTTGTTGCCGAGGACGCCGACGGCGTCTGCGGTTTGGTGCCGCTGAGTTGGATCGAGGAATCGGCCTGCTACGGCTACTTCCCGGGCGAAACGTGGGAAGGCAAGACGTGGCTTGAGCAGAACCGCGTCTTCGTGCGGAGCGAGCCGATACTGACCGCGCTCCTGGAGCGGTGCCCTTCTACCTACTCCCTTCGCTACCTGCTTCCCCCTGCGGGTGTGCCGCGGGAGCACTGTGCCGTGGACGAGGTTGGGTACCTGTTCCTGCCGCCTCGCTACGGCTTCGATCTGGAGAACTACTTCCAGGCTGAGTTCTCCCACCGCAATGCCAAGCGCGTCAAACGCGACGTCAACCGCACCGCCGCCCTGGGCGTCAGCTACCGCTACGACGACCTGGCGGACTTCGAGCACCTGCTGCGGCTAAACATGGAGCGGTTCGGGGAGCGCTCCTATTTTGCTGACACTCGATTCCGGGAGGGCTTTCGCAGTGCCGTACAGTTCCTCCACCAGCAAGGCTGGCTACGCGTCACGACCCTGCTTATCCAGGGCGAGCCGGCGGCGGTTGACGTCGGCTGCATGCGAGACGGCACCTACACCCTCCTGGCCGGGGGCACGGACAGCCGCTATCCGGGGGTGGCCAAGCTGATCAACCTCCACCACATGCAGCGCGCCTGCCAGGAGCGGCTGGAGCAGGTTGACTTCTTATGTGGCGACTTTTCGTGGAAGACGCTTTTCCATCTGACGCCACGCCCGCTCTACCTGCTATCGAACGCTGCGGACTACACGCGCCAGAGCGGTGGCGTCGAGGCCGGGAGCGCCGCTCGTGTTGAATAGGCGTGTGCTGGTGGTCGGCACCACTGCCGACTATATCGAGATCATCTTCCAACGCTTCCCGGGGCGCGCGCTGTTCCTGACTGATGCCTGCGAGCGGGCAAAAGCCGCAGAGCCCCCGCCTGATGCCTCGGCGGAGGTGCTGGCTGATCTCAGCAGACCCGAAGACTGCATCGCCGCGCTGGGGAAACACCTTGACCGGTGGCGCATCGGCGTCACAGGCGTCGCATGCTTTGACTGCGAGTCACTCGCACTCGCCGCGCAGGTCGCTGATCGGCTCGGGCTCCCCTTCCCCTCCGCGGCAGCCGTGGCGGCGAGCCGGAGCAAGTTCCATTCGAAGCGCCTGTGGCTGCGGGCCGGCCTTCCCTGCCCTGCCGTGCGGCTTGTGCGCAGGCCTTCAGACGCCGTGCGTCTCATGGAACGGGTCGGCGGGCCAATTGTCCTGAAACCCCTGACAGGCAGCGGCAGCGAGTTCGTCTTCCTTTGTTCGACGGCGGACGATTGCAGGCGGGCGCTGCGGGCGCTGCGGGTGGGCGTCCGGGAGCATCCGAACAGGCGCATGTACGGGCCCGGGCCGTCGAGCGTTCCAGGCATAGACACGCGGAGCGTCTTTGCGGCCGAGCAGTTCGTGCGGGGCGAGGAGTACAGTTGCGACTTCATCCTTGACGGCGCCGGCGTGGAGGTGATACGCATAGCCAGGAAGATCTACGCGCCGGGCCACGCGATCGGCACCGTGATGGCTTATGTCGTGCCCGCCGACCTGCCGCCGGCCATAGACCCCGCCGGATTTCGTCGGCAGCTTGGGGATGCCGCCAGGGCCCTCGGCCTGCGCCGCGCCATGTGCATGCTCGACTTTATCGTAGCAGACGGCAAGGCGGTGATGATCGAGTTGACCCCGAGACCTGGTGGCGATTGCCTGCCCTTTCTCATCTCTAGGTGCAGCGGGTTCGACATGTTCGGGTGCGCCCTTGATTTTGCGGAGGGCCGGGCCGTGGTCATACCGGGGCCGGGCCAGTGGCGCTTGCTGGTTGGGCTTCGCCTCTTCGCGCTGCGGCCTGGCGTGATCCGCGCGATGGACAGCCGTGGGCTCTGTGCAGACCCGCGGGTGCTGGAGTGCTCTCTGAAGCGCGGCCCTGGCGAACGGATCGTCCTGCCGCCGCAGGATTATGACTCGCGCCTGCTAGGCCACGTCATCTTCGAGCCCAGCCCGGCTGCCGACATCGCGCAACAATGCATCGAGCTGACGGCCAAACTCGCGCTGGAGATGCATGCGGATGACCCAGGAGGCTGAGGCCATTCTCAGGGCGGCTGGCGAGATCCTCAGGCGGCAGACACCCGTTCTGGACGGGCGCGAGGTGGAGTCAGTTGTTGCGTCAATGCTGGAGCGTCGCGGCGAGTTTCTCCGCGCCCGCGAGCAGCACGGCTCTCCCCTTTACCTGATAGACCCGCATCGCCTGCGCCAGAAGGCAGGCGAGTTCGTGAGGGCGTTCCAGGCCGAGTTGCCCGACGTGCACGTCTACTTCGCCGTCAAGAGCAACAACCATCCTGCCGTCGCGCGCACGCTGGTTGAGGCTGGCCTGGGCCTCGATGTGTCGAGCGGACTGGAGCTGCAGCTAGCACTTGACTGTGAGGCGCGCGAGGTCGTCTTCAGCGGTCCGGGGAAAACGCAGGGCGAGCTTCGACTGGCCGTGGCGAACCGGGACCGCGTTGCGGTGCTCATGGACAGCTTTGGCGAGCTGGAGCGCCTCGAGCGGGCGGCCGCTGAGTGCGGGGCGGCCGTTCGCGCGGGGGTTCGCCTGACGACGGACGAGCGCGGCCTGTGGCGCAAGTTCGGCATTCCCCTGGGCGACCTGGCGCGGTTCGTCGCGGCTGCTCGGGGGTGCAGGCACGTGGCGCTGCGCGGGCTACAGTTCCACACGAGCTGGAACCTGTATCCGGATAGTCACGTGCGCTTCATCCGCCGCCTGGGCGGGATGCTGCGCGAGCTGGGCGCGCAGAACTGTTCCTGGATCGAGTTCGTGGACATCGGCGGCGGCTTCTGGCCGCCCCAGGGCGAGTGGCTTCTGCCCGCTGCCACTCTACGCCCAGAAACAGTGTTCGGTGTCACAAAC
>CAYYNS010000037.1:0-3769 GCA_964473085.1 uncultured candidatus Brocadiaceae bacterium | reverse complement strand
ATGCCACCACAGGCTCCCAGCGGCATCCATCCAGCAGTTCGCATCTCAGATCGGCAGGGCCGTGCGCGATGAGCTTTTCCCCACTGTCCGCTGCCGCATCTTCACAGAGCCGGGGCGGTGGATTTGCCACGAGGCGATGCACCTCTTGGTGAGCGTCGTGGACAGGAAATCTGATGACCTTGTCGTTACGGATGCGGGCACGAATGCAGTGGGCTGGGAATGCTTCGAGAGCGACTACTTTCCCGTCGTCAACCTCACCCGCCCGGCCCTCACAGAGCATCCATGCTACGTCCTGGGGTCGCTGTGCACGCCTCACGACGTATGGGGCTACGCGTACCACGGCGAGGACATCCAGCCGGGCGACGCCCTCCTGATACCGATGCAGGGGGCCTACACCTACAGCCTGCGCCAGGAGTTCATCAAGCCCTTTCCCAAGGCGGTGTTGCTGGGGGCTGGGGAGGCGGCGTCACGCTCATAGAAGTGCCCGGCGGCGGCAACCTCGCGCTCATGCCTGGCTGCCCGCGGTTACAAGCCGGAAGCGGCAGCCCTGGGGGATGTGGTGGAACTGCACCTGCGGAAACTGCTCGGCCAGGTGGCGGGCCATCTGTGCCACGCCCGGCTCCTCGGAAGTGCCGTGGTTGACCCGGATGATCCCGAACCCGTGGTCGGCACCCCACTGGATGTCCGACCAGTAGGAGCTGCCGTCGTCACAGACGATCCCGGCCTCTGCGCCCATTTCGCGGTAGGCCCGCGGGTCACCTGCGCAGCCGGTCCCGATGCCGACCTGCCTGACGCGCATCCCAGGATCGCCCACCACCTCCACCGCAGGCTGGCCGATGGCTGCTGTGCGCGATGCCACGCGCCGCGCCAGCTCGCCGAGAGTCGTCTGCGGCACCGCGTAGACATTCAGGTAGGGCCTGGAGGCTGAAGGCTCGCCCTCTATGCCGAGGAACTTCGCCCACGCCCACGGTATGCCGATCCCCGGCATGTTGTCCCATGTGTCGTGGTTTCTGAGGATCGTTAGGCCGCTGCGTTCGATGAACTCCTTCTTTTGCTGCGCCCCCGGCCAGTCGGGGAGGTGCTCCAGCTCCGCGCGGTGCGAGTAGAATGTGGGTTCGTGAGTTATGAATAGCTGGCACTTCAACCTGACGGCATCGCGCAGTGCATCGTAGCTTGCAATCCAGGCTACGGCCGCATCGGTGACTGCTGCGTCGGCAGGGCCCACGATCACGCGATCAACGGTCTGCCCCCAGTCCACCCACGTCCCCACCCTGCGCATGTAGTCCAGTATGTCGCTCACGCGGGTCATCGCCCGCCTCACCTTGCCTTCTTCCACGCGCCAATGAGCGCGAGCACATTCTGCCAGACCCGATCGGAGGTCTCGCGCACGTTGTCCACGGGTGAAAGGATGAAGCCCGAGGGACCGAGCGTTTTCAGGGCCGTGCGGACGGCCTTGCGGATTTGAGCCTTCCTTCCACGCTCTACCGTGACGAAGCCGTTGACGCCGCCCCACAGGCATATCTCCGACCCGACGGCTGCCTTGAGCGCGGACATGTTCATGCCGCGGTCCTGGACCGGGTCAACGCCGATGAGCGCGTCAATGCCCGACTCCAGGAGCAGGTCGGCGAACTGCAGGCCGCCGACGCTCATGATGTAGCCGTAGGCTGCCCCCGCCTGGTGGACCGTCTCGGCCTCGCGCATGATGCGCGGCAGCATCAACCGCCGAAACAGCCCCGGGGACCAGTAGGCCGTGCCTTCATACCACGCCCTGCGAACGAAAAGGTCTATGCCGACCTCCAGCATCAGCTCCATCCGGCGGCGGTTCCACTCAGAAATGATGTCCAGCAGTGCGTTCAGGAACTGCGGCGCGTCAACGGCGAACATCACCGCGTTCTGGAGGCCGCACAGCCAGCCCAGCGCGTCAGCCCCCACGCCCCATCCGTTGGCGAGCAGGAGCGAATTGTTCTGGGCGAACAGCTTCGCCTTGCCCCAGTGCTGCCTACACACCTGGACGTCCTCCGCAAAAGGCCCGCCCAGCAGGTAGCGCAGTGCGGCAAGGTCCTGCTCGCCCGTCACCAGGTACTTCGTGCAGCGCGGCACAAGGAAGTCGTCCAGCAGCGGCACATCGTCGCCGTAGGGCCAGTCGTCCGTCTGCTGGACCTCGACCGAGAGCGTGCCGTGGGGCGTCTCATACTCTTTCCAGAGCAGGCGGTAGCGCGCGCCCGCCGGCGACCTCTTCCCATGGCGCACGTTGACGTCCGGGGGCAAGGTCAGGGGAATCCCCGGCGCATCGCTGTGTCCGGTCAGCGCCGTCGGCACCAGGGAGCTCATGTCCGCTACGGCGTCCAGCCCCAGTTCGAGCTGGGCCTGGATGTGCCCGAACCAGTCGTCCCGCTCGGCCCGCAGCGCCGCGAACAGCATGAAGGACAGCGGGACGTAGTCGGGCCTTCCGCCCCGGATGGCAGTCAGCATCCGCTCACGTGACGTCATCAGTCAGTCTCCCAGAGCAGAGGTCGCGCAGGGGCTTGTGATGACTAGACGCCACGTGCAGCCCCCTGTCAAGCGAACGCGGACAGGCCGCGTCCGCCGGGTTGTTGACCGTGCAGGATGCTGTGCCTATACTGCCGGGCGACTGGCTCTCCACACGGTCCGCCGGAGCGATCAGGATGACGCCGCTGGAACGTTGGCTGGCAGTGCTCAACCACGAGTTGCCCGACAGAGTGCCGCTCGATTACTCAGCCACGCCTGAGGCGACCAAGAAGCTGATGGACTACCTGGGCGCCAAGAGCATGGACGAGGTCTACGACCGCCTCCACATTGACCGCAAGGTCGGCGTGGGCCCCCGCTACGTCGGCCCCGAACTGCCACAGGGAGAGGACGTCTTCGGATGCCGCTACCAGGACGTGGACTACGGTACCGGCGTCTACAGCGAGTGCGTCTACAATCCGCTCGCGCAATACGAGAGTGCGGATGAGATCGAGGTCAACTACAGGTGGCCAAGCCCCGACTGGTGGGACTACTCCGATATCCCCGCCCAGGTCAAGGGCAAGGACGACCTGCCGGTCGTGGGGGGCGGCAGCGAGCCCTTCCTCACCTACAAGAACCTGCGCGGTATGGAGCAGGCCTACGTGGACCTGGTCTTGCATCCGCAGATCGTCCACTACTGCCTGGACGTGCTATTCAACCTTGCCCACGAGAACACCCGGCGCATCTACGAGCAGATCCCCGGTCGGGTGACATACAGCTACGTGGCCGAGGACCTGGGGTCCCAGCAGAGCCTGCTGATCTCGCCCGCGCAGATCCGCGAGTTTCTGCTGCCTCGGATGAAACGGATCATGGACTTGGTGCATGAGGCAGGCGCCTACGTGTTCCACCACAGCGACGGCGCCGTGCGCCCCATCCTGCCCGACATGATTGCGGCGGGCATAGACGCGCTCAACCCCATCCAGTGGCGCTGCCAGGGGATGGAACGCGAGGGGCTAAAGCGCGACTTCGGCCGCAAGATCGCCTTCCACGGCGCCATGGACAACCAGTACACCCTCGCCTTCGGCACTGTGGGCGAGGTCAGGCAGGAGGTGCTGGACAACATCCGCATCCTGGGAGCGGGCGGCGGCTACATCCTGGCACCATGCCACAACATCCAGGCTGTCAGCCCCCCAGAGAACGTTGTGGCCATGTACGAGGCGGCCTACGAGAACGGGTGGTATTGAGCCCGCCAGGTGGACTGGGCCTACACCCGCGAGGACGACGGCGACCTGAAGGTGGAAGA
>CAYYNS010000036.1:7327-9835 GCA_964473085.1 uncultured candidatus Brocadiaceae bacterium | reverse complement strand
TCACAACTGGAGCAGTGGAAGGCCCTCGGTCAGGAGCTGCAAAATGCCCTGGCGGCACAGTCCTATCAGCAGGGCATAGAGAAGCTCGGGCAGGACCGCATCGTTGAGGCGGAGATCGTGCTACAGTCCATGCAGGCATTCTTCCCCGACGCTGAACAGACGCGCAGGCTTGCAGAGGAAATCCAGCAGCGCCAGGAGGCCATTGAGCAGCAGCAGGAATGGGACCGCCGAATGGCCGAACTGGGAGAGGCGCTCCAGCGCAAGGCCTTCCAGCAGGCCCTGGCGGGGGCGGCAGACCTGCTGAGGCAGGCCTCTTCCGAACAGGACGCTGCACTGCTGCAGCGGATGATCGTCCGCACGCTGAACGAGTGGCAGGCGACCCTGCTGCGGGCGGGCCCGGATCCGGCGCAGATCAAGCAATGCCTGGAGGCGCTCGGACGCTACAAGGTGCAGGACTGGGCAGCCGGTGCGCTGGAGGACAGGAGCGGCGAGCTCTATTTGCATCTGAGTCGGCACTACGCCGACCTCGGCGCGGTCGAAAAGCAGCTTGAAACCCTCAGTTTCGTTGCGGAGCACTACAAGGACACCCCGATCGCACAGGAGGCGCGTGAGGAAATTGCGCGCATCGTGCAGGACATGCGGCTTGACTCGGTGGACATCCAGTTGCTGTCGCGCGAACTCCAGAAGAACGGTTTTGGGGGCGGCGTCTGGTTCTGGGATGTGCCGGAAGGCGGGGAGCAGAACGTCTCCGACGGCGCGCTGACAATCCTGCAAAGAGGAGGCGGAGCTGAGCGCACGAACGCGCGGCAGATTGTTCGGCCTGTGCGCAGCGTTCCGGGCTTCCAGTTCAGCGCCAGATTCAGGTTGAGGGTCGCCGATGCTGGTGCGCTCAAAAACTGCGCCGCTGGCATACGAGTGCAGGACCGCCAGGGCAACGCGGTCGCGCTTCATTTCGACGGCGCCAACTACAACGTCTCACGCACCTACGTGCGGCAGGGACACGTTCTGACCGGCAGCAGTTCGGTGCGGGTGCCCTTTGGTGACGAGGCAGAGGCGTGGCACCTGATGACGATGCGCTACCAGTTCGACCTGAGCCGCCTGGAGATGCTCCTGGACGGCGAGCCGGTGGCGGAGCACAAGGTGGAGCTGGACGTGTGCCGTTTTGGGGCCTTCGCCAGCGTGACCGGTGAGGGTGCCTGCCAGGCAGAGTTCAAGGACGTTGCCTGCGGGTTGCCCTGAGGCTTGCGCTTCGCCGGCGCGGGTAGCGGGCCTGGCCACTGCGGCTGCTGATGCGTGATGAGGAGCGCCCAACCCTTCGTGTGCGGAATCTGCGGAATAGTTCTGACTGAGCCCGGCGTCGCCAGCGACAGCCAGTTGCGCTCGCTGCTCGATCGCATGACCGACAGCGTCTCGCACCGTGGGCCTGACGATCGGGGTGTTCAGTTTTTCGGCGATGGGCGCCCTTCGTCAGCGCAGCCAGTCGTGGGAATTGGTCACAGGCGCCTGAGCATCATTGATGTCGCCGGTGGACACCAGCCCCTGTGCAACGAGGCCGCCACGGCCTGGGTCGTCTACAACGGGGAGATCTACAATTTTCCCGACTTGCGCGCCGGGCTGGTAGCTGCCGGGCACACGATGCGGACGCGCTCCGACACCGAGTGCGTCGTGCACCTGTATGAGGAGAAGGGTGCAAGGCTCGTCGAGGCCCTCAGGGGCGTGTTCGCCTTCGCGCTCTGGGACGAGCATCGTAAGGAGCTGACTCTCGCCCGCGACAGGCTCGGACACAAGCCGCTTTTCTATCTCTACGATCCGGCGCGCGGGTTGTTTGCCTTTGCCAGCGAGCTCAAAGCACTCGTCCAGATACCGGGCTTTGACCGGACCGTGAGTGCACAGGCCCTCGATCACTACCTTACGCTTCAGTACGTGCCGCATCCGCTCTGTATGTTCAGTGCCGTGCGCAAGCTGCCGCCCGCGCACACGCTTACCTACCAGCCCGCGCGGGGCCGACTGGAGGTGCGGCGGTACTGGCGACCCGATTTCGCGCCAGACTACGGGGCTTCGCAGCGGGCCCTGAAGGAAGAGCTCAGGGCGACCCTCGCCGAGGCAACGCGCATCCAGCTCATCAGCGACGTGCCCCTGGGCGCATTCCTGAGCGGCGGGATTGACTCCTCGATCACCGTTGCGCTGATGAGTCGGATGCTCTCTGAGCCCGTGCGCACGTTCTCGATAGGGTTTGAAGAGCGGCGTTACGACGAGACTCGCTACGCGCGGCTTGTGGCGCGGCACTGCCGAACACGGCACCACGAGGAGGTCGTGCGGCCGAGCGCGCTACAGATGCTGCCGGAGCTGGTCTGGCACTACGACGAGCCTTTTGGCGATTCGTCCGCAATCCCCACCTACTACGTCAGCCAGGTAGCGCGGAAGCACGTCAAGGTGGTGCTGGGCGGCGATGGGGGCGACGAATGCTTCGGCGGCTACCCGCGCTATGCGGCGGTCTGGATCGGGACG
>CAYYNS010000036.1:0-7227 GCA_964473085.1 uncultured candidatus Brocadiaceae bacterium | reverse complement strand
GTACTACGCGGAGGTCCCGGACGGCGATTTCATCCACAGAACCACCTACGTGGACCTGATGACCTACCTGCCCTGCGACGGTCTCAACAAGGTGGACATCGCCTCGATGGCGCACGGGCTTGAGACGCGGGCGCCGTTCCTGGACCACAAGGTAGTCGAGCTTGCCGGGCGCATCCCCAGGCGCCTGAAGATGCGCCCGACCTTGCGGGGCTTTGAGGGCAAGCTCGTCCTGAAAGAAACGTTCGCGGACCTGCTGCCGCGTCCGATCCTGGTTCGCCGCAAGATGGGCTTCGGTGTTCCGATCGCGGCCTGGTTCCGCGGCGAACTGCGCGAACTGGTGCGTGACATCGTGCTGTCGCGCACGGCGCTAGAGCGGGGCTATTTCGAGAAGGCGCAACTGCAACGCCTGGTAGATGACCACATCAGGGGCGTCAGGGACCATGGCTACAGGCTGTGGACCCTGCTTATGCTGGAGCTGTGGCATCGCAGGTTCGTTGACGGCGAGGCACAGGCGTTGTAAGCTGAAGGATGGTGCGAAACAAGCGGCGCCAGGGTGGCCCTGCGTGAAACGGGGCGGCGCCCGATGCGTTTCAGGTGAAACGATGGAGTTGTTCGGGGAGCCAGAAGAACGTGACGAACTTGCCGAGGCTTCCGACGCCCCGCTGGCGGTGCGGATGCGGCCGCGCACGCTCGAGGAGGTGGTGGGCCAGGAACATTTCTGCGGCGAGGGCAAGCTGCTGTGGCGCATGATCAGGGCCGATCGTCTGTCCTCGCTCATCTTCTACGGCCCTCCCGGGACGGGCAAGACGGCCCTGGCGCACGTGATCGCGCGGCACACGCGGGCCCACTTCGAGCTCATCAATGCCACGGCCAGCAATGTAAAGGAGCTGCGGGACCTGCTGCAGGCTGCCGCCGAGCGCAAGCGCCGCGCCGGCCGCCGTACGGTGCTGTTCATTGACGAGCTGCACCGCTTCAACCGCGCCCAGCAGGACGTGCTTCTGCCCGACGTGGAGCTGGGCACGGTGATCCTGGTCGGCGCCACGACCCACAATCCGTTTTTTGCCCTTAACACGCCGCTCATCTCGCGCTCGCAGATCTTCCAGTTCAAACCGCTCGGCGAGGAAGCAATCCGCGTGCTGTTGCTGCGTGCCCTGCGCGACAAGGAAAGGGGCCTGGGCGCATGTCCCGTTCAGATCACTGAGGAGGCGCTTGAGCACCTGGTGAAGATGTGCGACGGGGACGCGCGGCGCGCGCTCAACGCCCTTGAGGTCGGCGTGCTGAGCACGCAGCCGGCCGGGGACGGGCGAATCCACTTCGACCTGCCGCTGGCCGAGGACTCCATCCAGCGCAAGGCGGTGGTCTACGACCGTGATGAGGACGAGCACTACGACAGCGCCAGCGCCTTCATCAAGAGCATGCGCGGCAGCGATCCGGACGCTGCCCTCTACTGGATGGCAAAGATGCTGGAAGGCGGGGAGGACCCGCGGTTCATCGCGCGGCGGGTGGTCATCTGCGCCGCCGAGGACGTTGGCAATGCCGCCCCGAACGCGCTCGTAATCGCTGTCGCAGCGCAGCAGGCCGTCGAGTTCGTCGGCATGCCGGAGGCAAAAATCCCCCTGGCGCAGGCCGTCACCTACGTTGCGTGCGCGCCCAAGAGCAACGCAGCCTACCTTGCCCTGGGGGCTGCCGAGAAGGACCTGCAGGAAGGCCGCACGCTGCCCGTGCCGGATTACCTGAAGGACGCCAGCTACCGCGGCGCGAAGGTGCTGGGCCGCGGCGAGGGCTACCAGTACGCGCACGACTTCGAAGGTCACTGGGTGGACCAGGACTACCTGCCGACCACGCGCATTTTCTACCGCCCCACCGATCAGGGCTACGAGAGACAGATCAAGCAACGCCTCGACGCCATTCGCCGTGCGCGCGGCATCGAGGAGGATCAGGAACGCAAAGGGACCCCGTAGCCGGACCGGGTCCACGAGGATGGCATAGCGCAATGGATAGAAGGCTGCCCGGTCTGCGACAGCGGCACTGTCCCAGGTGTAGCGCAGCCATGCAACTGGAGCGGCTGGAGCGCGGGGTGGCAGTTGACTCTTGCCCAAGGTGTCACGGGGTCTGGTTCGACCACGGCAAGCTCAAGGAAGCCCTCCAGGTGCGCATAAGCGAGCGGGCTAACCCCAGGGCGCTGTCCGAGGCGTGCCGTACCAGGCTCATGTGCCCCGACTGCCAGCAGGCACTGTTCGAGCGCTCATTCATGCCCCCCAGCAATGTGAAGGTCAACCAGTGCGCCCGCTGCGCGGGCACGTTCGTTACCAGAAGCGAGCTGAAGAAGGCCAGCGAGTTCCTGGAGCCACTGAGGCGGCAGCAACGGGGCGCCTGACGTGCCAGGCGACCTCCACTGCGCTTGACAGCCAGGGGGCCTGTTCCTATCCTGTCAGCTTACGCGGCCGGCTCCGGGGTGCCGGCCCGTATCGTTTCCCCCGAAGAGGCATCGAGAAAGGCGCGATGAACGTCGCTCTGACGCTGCCCGACGGAAGCGTTATCAAGAGGCCGCGTGGCGTTACGCCTCAAGAGGTGGCCGCTTCGATCAGCCGGCGTCTGGGGGCTGACGGCGTGGCCGCGCACGTGGACGGCGTGCTGGTGGACCTGAGCGTGCCCCTGGAGCAGGATGCGCGGATTGAGATCGTGACGGTGGATATGGCGGCAGGGCTGGAGGTGCTGCGCCACAGCACCGCCCACATCATGGCCTGCGCGGTGGGCAGGCTGTATGAGAACGTGCGATTCGGCATCGGCCCGGCCATCGAGGAAGGGTTCTACTACGACTTTGATCTTCCCCGTGTGATCTCGGTGGAGGACCTGGAGCGGGTCGAGGAGGAAATGGCGCGCATCATCGCCGAGGAGCTGCCGTTCGAGCGCAGGGAGGTGCCGAAGGAAGAGGCCCGGCGCATCATGGGTGAGCGGGGCCAGGGCTACAAGCTGGAGCTGCTCGGTGAGATCGAGGACGAGGTTGTCCCGCTCTACTGGACGGGCGATTTTGTGGACCTGTGCCGGGGCCCGCACATCCCGCACACGGGCAGGGCCAGGGCCTACAAGCTGCTCAGCGTCGCTGGCGCATACTGGCGGGGGGACAGCCGTCGCCCGCAGCTCCAGCGCATCTATGGCTGCGCCTTTGCCGCCGAGGAGGAGCTGCTCCAGCATCTTCACCGGCTCCAGGAGGCCGAAAAGCGGGACCACAGGAGGCTTGGGCGGGAACTGGACCTGTTCAGCTTCGACGACGAGGTGGGGCGCGGGCTGGTGCTCTGGCACCCCCGGGGGGCACGCCTGCGCCAGATCATCGAAGACTACTGGATGAACCTGCACCGCGAGCGGGGCTACGAGTTCGTCTACTCTCCCCACATCGCCTCCGAGAGGATCTACCTGCGCAGCGGCCACATCCCGAAGTATGAGGACATGATGTATGCCCCGCTTGTCATTGACGAGGAGCGCTACCGGGTAAAGCCGATGAACTGCCCCGCGCACATCAAGATCTTCCAGAGCCACTTGCGGTCCTACCGCGACCTGCCGATCCGCTACGCGGAGCTGGGCACAGTGTACCGCTACGAGCCGAGCGGGTCGCTCCTGGGCCTGCTTCGCGTGCGGGGTTTCACCCAGGACGACGCGCACGTCTTCTGCACGCCCGAGCAGCTCGTGGGTGAGGTGAAGGGCATCCTGGACCTGGTCTCCCTCATACTGGGCGACTTCGGCCTGCAGCACAGGTTCTACCTGTCCACCCGCCCCGAGGTCTCGCTCCAGGAGGCGAGCGATGAGGAATGGGAACGCGCCACCAGCGCCCTCTCGCAGGCCATGCAGGAGAAGGGCATCCAGTACGAAGTGGACGAGGGCGCAGGCACATTCTATGCGCCCAAGATAGACGTCGTGCCTTGCGACGCCCTCGGGCGGGAATGGGAGCAGGGCCCGACCATCCAGGTTGACCTGAACCTCCCGAAGCGCTTCCAGGTGACCTACATCGGCGAGGACGGGCGGGAGCACGAGTGCATCATCGTGCACCGCGCCATCCTGGGCTCGCTGGAGCGGTTCGTGGGGGAGATCATAGAGCACTTCGCGGGCTGGTTCCCTGTCTGGCTTGCGCCCGAGCAGGCCCGCCTGCTGCCCATCACGGATGCCCACCACCAGTACGCGCACTCGGTTGTGCGCAGGCTCAAGGCCGAGGGCATCCGGGCCACCTGCGACGACAGGAACGAAAAGACAGGCTACAAGGTCCACGCTGGCACTGCCGACAAGGTGCCGTACCTGCTGATCGTCGGCGACCGTGAGGTGGCGAGCGGGACGGTGAGCGTGCGCAGCCACGAGCGGGGTGATGAGGGGCCCGTGGCGATCGAGGCGTTCGTGGAGCGGGTGGCTGCCGAGGTGCGCACCAGGCAATTGCCCGCCGGCCTGTGATCCGCTGCGCGGCGCGCGCCGTCACTCGAACCGGAGCGTCTGCACTGGGTCCATCCGCGCAGCCTTCACGGCCGGCATCACGCTGAAGACAAGGCTCAGCACGATCGCCCCTGCCGCAATGACCAGGGGCATTGCCAGGCCCTTGTCCACAGGTATGGTGGTGAAGTAGTAAACGTCTTTCGGGAAAGGCGTCCAGCCTGTCAGCTTTTCGACGAACGCGGCGATCTCGTTGATGTTGTAGGCGAAAAGCAGCCCCCCGATCGTTCCGACCACCGCCCCCATCAGGCCAATGGCGCCGCCGTCCACCAGGAAAACCGTCGCAACGTCGCCGCAGGTGAACCCGACCGCTTTCAGTATGCCGATGTCGCGCCGCTTCTCATAGACTGTCATGATGAGGATGGCGAAGATGCAGAACCCCGCCAGCACGCCCACAAAGCACAGGATCAGGGCCATCAGGAACCTTTCCATCGCCACGGCCTCCAGGAAGCTGCGCTGCTGGTCCTCCCACGTGCGCACGATGTAGGCAGGCTCCAGAGCTGCCCTCACATTTTGCGCGTTCGCGTAGTCGTCCAGCTTCAGGTTCAGCCCGGTGACTCGTCCCTCGGAGGCCACGAAGTCCGTCGCGCTGTCCAGTGAAAGCAGCACGACCGAGCTGTCGTAGTCGTAGCGCCCGGTATTGAAGACGCCAGCCACCGCGTATTTCTTGATCCGCCTCATCAGGTCCCTGGTGGCCGTAATCAGGACGATCTCGTCCCTGAGCGCGCGCTCGCTGTTCTCGGCAAGCACTCCTGCCAGGTAGGGCGAGCGGGCTGCCAGGTAGGCGACCGCCTCCTGCATGCGCGCGCGGGCATCCTCCAGCTTCTGCGCCCGCCTCGCTTCGGCCAGCAGCTTCAGGACAGTGGAACGGTCGGGCTCCGAAAGGTTCTCCGACAGGATGTCCCACAGTTGGTAGTAGTAGGACCAGCGTTTGGCCATTTCGCTGCCGATCAGGCATGCGCGCACCTCCGCCCTGTTCTCGTCGAGGTAGACCAGCCGCAGGTCATCGAGGGAGCCGTGCTGCATGAAGCCCTTGTCCGTCGAGTGCAGCCGCTGAGCGCCGAACAGTGTCACCTGCGGCTCTAGCTCGGGCTCCACGCCGCGGAAGAATATGTGCTCCATGTGGTCGAAACGCGGGATGCGCATCAGCCCCGGGCCTTCGACATAGGGGGCGACACCCTGCACATGCTCTATCTTCAGGATCTCCTCGCGCTTCTGCTTCCAGTCGCTCAGGCCGTAGAGCTCGCCCCCGCGCGGCAGGACAGCAAGGTCGCTCAGGTAGCCGCGAATGACGGACCGGAGCTGCTTTTCAAACCCGCTCATGACGTTCATCACGACGATCAGGGTGCCGACGCTCACGGCGACCCCGACGATGGCCAGGTAGCTGAGCTTCTTCTTGATGAGGTAGCGCATGCCCAGGAAGAGGGGGCTGTGGCTGCTCCAGGGCATTGCGCGACCTTCGGTGAGTTCGGGCTGGCTTGCCTCGCTGCGGGACATGTGGACCCTGATTGCTTGCGCGGTCGGAAAAAACGGGCGGCGATCGAGGTGATAGGATACGGGCTCGCCATGCGGCGCACAAGTGCGCCGCGGGCTGTCGCGGTGCCGCTGGCGCTTTGGACCTGGCGCCGCATCCGGCAGTCGCAGCTCGCCTGGTTGTTTGCCCCCTGACGTGCCCGTAGAATGATGCTTCTCGAAGTGCCAGCGCGGGCGGAAGTCGTAGGAGGAGCCGGTGACACGCAGAGAGCGCCTGATGCGTATCTTCAGGGGCGAGCCGCCTGACCGGCCTGCGGTCAGGCTCTGGGGCGTGGCGCCTGAACAGGAGCTGCTTCACCCGGCCTACGCGCCGGTGCGCGACGCGGCACTCCAGAAGACGGACCTCATCCTGAGCGCCGGCTCGCCGTTCGACCTGCGCTGGGGCTCGCAGCCGCCCCCCATCCGCCGGGAGGACCGCCCGACCGGCTCCCCGGAATGGGTGGATCAGGTGACGTATGTGGAGACTGCGGCTGGCCCGCTCAGGGGCGTCTACCGCGTCAGCACCTGCAAGCGCCCCGGCTACATCATGCAATACATGGTCAAGGAGCCGTGGGAGCTCAAGAAGCTCCTGAGCGTGCCTTACGTGCCGCACCCATTCGACCCCACCGATTACTGGAAGGCCGAACAGACTGTCGGCGACAGCGGCATCACGATCTTCAGCCTTCCGCACGCGATGTACGGCCTGCAGGACCTGATCGGATCGCAGAACTTCGCGCTCTGGAGCCGCGACTGCCGCGGCGAGCTGCTGGAGGTCGTCGCCGAGTATGCCCGCCGCATACAGGATCAGGTCAAGCGGGCCCTTGCGGTGGGCATCCGCAGCGCCTTCGGCTGGGTGGGACCGGAGCTGTGCATACCGCCGCTGATGTCGGTAAGGGACTTCGACGATTTCGTCTTCGCCTTCGACAGGCCGGTCATTGAGGCCATCCATGAGGCGGGCGGCTGCGTCTGGGTGCACTGCCACGGCA
Source organism: uncultured candidatus Brocadiaceae bacterium (assembly GCA_964473085.1). GTDB lineage: Bacteria > Planctomycetota > Brocadiia > SM23-32 > SM23-32 > CAYYNS01. The sequence goes on along the minus strand of CAYYNS010000036.1, from coordinate 256 downwards.
GAATGGGGCCGGTGCTGGAGCGCTTCGTCGAGATGGGGGTTGACGTGCTCAACCCAGTTGAGCCCCCGCCGATGGGCGACCTCACGCTCCAGGAGGCCTTCAGGCGCGTCGGCGGCCGCATGGGAATAGACGGCAACGTCGAGACTCACGACCTCATGACAATGCCGCCCGACAGGATGCGCGAGCTTGTCTATCGGACTCTTGAGTGCGGACGCGGACGACGACTGATCCTCTGCCCGACCTCCGGCTACATGGA
>CAYYNS010000035.1:7975-10106 GCA_964473085.1 uncultured candidatus Brocadiaceae bacterium | reverse complement strand
GACGATGGAGTCATCAACGACAACCACCCGCTTTCCTTCCACCACTTTGCGAACGACGTTGAGCTTTATCTCGACCCCAGCCGCCCTGGACTCCTGCGCTGGCGTGATGAAAGTCCGGCCGACGTAGTGGTTCCTGATGAACCCGGCGTCGAGGGGAATCCTGGACCGGCGTGAATAGCCCAGCGCCGCTGAGTTGCCGGAGTCGGGCACAGGGAAGACGACGTCAGCCTCCACTGGCCAAGTGCTCGCGAGGTTCTCTCCCAACCTCACGCGCACATTGTGGACCGTCTCGCCAAACACCACACTGTCCGGCCGCGCGAAGTAGATATACTCGAATATGCAGCGGGCAAGCCTGCTTTGATTTGCGCTCGTGAAGTATCTGGAATTCGGCGCGCTCTTGCCGAATTCTATGATCTCGCCCGGCTCCACATCCCTCAGGAAGCTCGCCCCTAGAAGGTCGAAGGCGCACGTCTCGCTGGCGACCACGAATCCGCCGTCGAGTGTCCCCAGGGATAGAGGCCGGAAACCGTAAGGGTCGCGGGCAGCCACGAGACCAGAGGCATCCATCATTACTAGGGAGTAAGCACCTTGCAGTTGGCCTAGGACCTGCCCGAGCGGATCGCTCGCGTTCGTGTACCGCGGATCGGCCAGGAGATGAACGATGATTTCGCTGTCCGTGGAAGTCTGGAAGATCGAGCCCCGGGATTGGTAGAGGCCTCGCAGGTACCGAGCGTTAGTGAGATTGCCGTTGTGAGCCATGACGACAATGCCACGTGAGTATTCGATGACAAGTGGCTGAATGTTCTGGATGCGTTTGGAGCCGGTTGTGGAGTAACGGACGTGCCCGACTGCTATGCGCCCGGGCAGATCACAGAGTTCCTCCGACCTTATAGCTTCCCAGAGGAGCCCGAGGCCCTTCTTGCTCTGTATAGTTTTTCCGTCCGATACCACTATTCCCGCAGACTCCTGGCCGCGGTGCTGAAGCGCATAAAGCCCCCTGTAGGTCAACTCAGCGGCCCTGTCAACACCGAAGATTCCCACAATGCCGCAACACTCGCGCGGCTCGTCGCTGAGGCGGACCGCCGCGTTGCCTCGGGATCCCGAAGCAGTTGCGTTGCGCATCCGAACATTGCCACCACAATGGGCGCGCCAGCAATAGTCACAGTAGGTGTTCACATGCTCTTCTCAGACAATCGGACATTTTCGGCAGGCACCGAGCCACGCTCATCTGCCCCAGATACTGCCTGCTTACAGGCTCCGGCGGGTCCGTGCTCTTCCTCCCGACGGCTCCTGGCAGTGCCAGGCCTTATTCCTTCGAACTCTTCACACTGGAAGACCCTTCTCCTTCCCTTGCGGTATGTGCACTGCTTTCTATGCACACAACAAGTGCAAAGCTCATACTTCATTTCCTGATCCTCCTACTGGTGCGATAGCTAGTGGCAGCTCGCCGACTGCGTGGTTGCACGCTTTGACCGTTTATGATCCTTTCCGCTTCCTCTCGGTATGCGTCCATCACGTAGGGAATGCCAGATACCTTCGCTGCCTCCTCTGTCAGGCACATGAGGTCACGGCGGCTGATTGCTGAGAGCCGGAAATTACGGCTTCCGGCCATGAGTTGCTGAAGTCCCACCCGCAGCTTGTCAGCGAAGGTGTAAACGGCGATGGCGCCGAGAGGCAGCTCTTCGACGGTCTTTCGGCCGTACTTCGCCACTAGGTCTTCGTAACATACGAAGATCTCCTCAGGACTGGATCCAAACTCACTGACCGTCTTCGGCAAGCCTTCGCCATTGCGAAGCCATTCGCCGATGTTCTTGCCGACCATCGCCGGGATCATCATGGCGCGGCCTAGACACACAGCCTTCACGTAGGGCGCCCCCATGGCAAGGACCTTGAAGATATGGTCCTCTGTGGAGAAGCCTCCCGCCATAGCGATGTGTGGCACGTAGGCGCCCATGGCTGATAGCTTCTCGCAAAGCTCCCAGGCCATGCACTGTAGATAGAACGTTGGCACCCCCCATTCGCACATCATTCGCCACGGGCTCATTCCGGTGCCGCCGGGGGCGCCGTCTACGGTGAGCAAATCCAGCTTGGCGTCCGAGCTCCACTTTATGGCCATGGCTAGCTCGCGCAT
>CAYYNS010000035.1:5271-7875 GCA_964473085.1 uncultured candidatus Brocadiaceae bacterium | reverse complement strand
TCGGATAAAGCAGTTCCCGACCCCTGAAGGAGGCCCTGAAGATCTCACAGTCGCCGCGGCACCCGTCCACGCACCTGGTGCATATGCCGGAGCCGGGCACAACGCTGGTTGACCTATTGCGGGTCTGAGTTACGTCGTTCGAGCCAGGCCGTTGCAGATTCATAGAAACCTCTCCTTACTCAAAAGAAATCGCACGGTCACAGGCAAGGGGCTGTCTTGCTCAGGGTGCCGCGCCTGGCAAGAGGCCCGGCCACACAGCGAGCGCCTGCCTTCCAGGCTGCGCACACCCTATGCATGCCGTAGTCAGATATTCAAGGAAGCAAAGGTGGTGCCAATCGGTGCGGGGGCCGTTCCTTCCATGCTCTTCTTTTGTCCTAAGTGCTTGATGCTCGTAGCGTTATACCGGGCTTGGAACGGCAGGAGGGGACGCAGAAAGACGGCCGGTAGTGGTCACACTGTGTGCAATCGGGCAGTTCATGTGCACCCCGGCGCGCGCGCCTCTTGCTCCCGCAGTGGCTGCTTTGGAAAGGGAGGTGGCACGACCCCAGGATGAACTGCCGACAGGCGAAAGGAAGGACGTGGCTGCCCCTGGCGAAAGGCCGAGAGGGCCAAAGGAGACCGTCTAGGCAAAGGACCGATTTCTGCGGCCCCCGCCGGTAAGCGCCGCCTCTAGCTGGCAGTTGAAGGCAGACCCCCCTAGAACAGTCACCCGGCGTGAAGGCCATGCTCCCTTATCTTCTTGCGCAAGGTGTTTCGACTAACGCCCAGCTCCTCGGCAGCGCGAGTCTGGACAAATTCGTTAGCCTCGAGCACTTGCTTGAGTAACACCTTTTCGACGCGCGACAGCACGCTGGCGTACAGGTCGGGAATGCCCAAAGTGCGCGACGGGCACAGGCTCCTGACAAGCTCCTGGACGATGTTTTCGAAGGGCCGCGGAGTTTCCTCGGTCTTTCCCACTTCCTTGTAGCTGCGGACGTTCACTGGCAGCAGGCTCATGGAAATCGTACCGCTGGTGCTCATCACGACTGCCCTCTCTATGCAGCTTTCCAGCTCGCGCACGTTGCCGGGCCAGGGATATTCTAGCAAGGCGTCCATTACCTCTCGCGAGGTCTTGCTCACGGCCTTGCCGTACTCCTTGTTGTATTTCTCCAGGAAGTGCTCGACCAGGAATGGGATATCCTCCCGGCGCTCGCGCAGAGGCGGGATGAAAATAGGGATGACATTGAGGCGGTAGAACAGGTCTTCCCGGAAGGCGCCTTTGGCCATCTGCTCTTCCAGGTTCATGTTTGTGGCGGCGATGACCCGGACGTCAACCGGGATAGTTTCGGTTCCTCCCACGCGCTCGAATTCCCTCTCATGAAGGACACGCAGGAGCTTTACCTGAAGCCTCTCACTCATGCTGCCCACTTCATCGAGGAAGATCGTGCCCTTGTGAGCGAGCTCAAACCTGCCCTTTCTGTCTTCCACAGCGCCGGTGAACGCGCCCCTGACGTGGCCGAACAGTTCGCTCTCCAGCAACCCCTCGGGAAGGGCCCCACAGTTCACCTTGATGAAAGGCCCCTTTGCCCGATCGCTGTTGTAGTGCAAGACATTGGCAATGAGCTCCTTGCCAGTGCCAGTCTCGCCACGGATGAGCACCGTTGCATTGCTCTTGGCCACACTGGCCGCCGTGGCAATCACATCCTGCATGGCGCCGCTGACGGCGACAATGCTGCCGAACTTGTACTTGGACTTGAGGTCCTTGCGCAGCCGCAGGTTTTCGGCGAGCAGATCCTCTCTTTCGACCATTACTATCCTGTTGATCTTGATGGCCTGGGAGACCAGGGAGCCGATTATTTGGAGCAGTCGCCGATCCTTGGCCAGGGTCTGCTCATCCACGAAGTCACGGTCTATGCTTATTGCGCCCAGGATCTCATCGTCCACGCGCAGCGGGACGCAGACAAAAGAAACCTGCCCACGTTGCTTTTCTTCCCCCCTAGCTCCGGTGCGATCCAGGAACAGGGGGTCTTTCCTGATGTCGGGGATTGCCACGGGCTGACCCGTCTGCACTACTCTGCCGGTAACGCCCTCGCCCAGTTTGTATTTCCCCCGCACTTTCTGTTCTTCGCTCAGGCCGTGGGCGGCGGCGATCTTCAACTGGTTTGTCGTCTTATCCAGGAGCACGAGCGTTCCCCGCTTCATCTTCAGGTCTCTGGCCAGAATGTCCATGATTTGCTCGAAGACCTTCTCCAGTTCTAGTGCTCTGCCTATGGCTTCGCTCACGTCGCTCAGGATGGCCATTTCCAACTCCTCCCGGCGTTCGGGCTCGAACTGAACGGTATCGCCCGTGACCGTGAAGTGTTGGGGTATCCCGATGTGCGGCGAACGCCGGCCCTCTGCCTTGCGCAACACCACTGTGGGTCGGCCCTCTGGGACAGAGAGCTCTAGGACCACTTGGGTGATGTGGCGGAGTTTAGCCAGGAACTGCTCCGAATGTGCCTGCCTTTCCAGTATCCAATAGGCAACTGTGTTGAGATCGTAGAGCCTCGGGCACATGTAGCCAAAGAAGTTGAGCACCTTTCGTTCTTCGCCCCACAGTTCAAGCATTCCGGTGATGCTGTCGAA
>CAYYNS010000035.1:0-5171 GCA_964473085.1 uncultured candidatus Brocadiaceae bacterium | reverse complement strand
GCAGTCTTCAGGAAGCTGCGCAGGAAGACGTCCACCGGGGCGCCGGAGTCAACTTCCCAGACCACGTTGTCACCACCGCGAAGGCCTCCAAGCAGTCTGTCCAGACCCTGCTCACCTGTGGTCAACAAGTTATCAGGCATTTCACCGCTTCCTCCCGGACTGGAAGAAGGGAAGGTAAATCTTGGGCGCGCCTGTCTTATTGTAACGTGTTTTCGTGATGATTGCTACGGGGCGACGACCTGACTGTGGCGATGCGATTGCCGTGAGCGAATCCAGCTCGCCCTGGCCCGGGGGGCGAGGGGCGGATTTCAACAGCACAACATCGTCGCCGGTCTCGGCACCGCACGAATCCCCCTTGCACGCGGCGGGGGTGGGTATAGAATGGGCCGGCAGACAGGGCCCACGCCAGCCCTGCGGGGGGAAGGAGGGCGTCACAAGTGAGTCCGATCGAACCGCATGGGGGTGAAGTCAAAGTCAGGCGCTTGTTCGGGGAGGTCTACGAGTGGCTGGTTGCGAGTAGCCCTGTCCGTCTCCAGACCAGCACAGGCAGTCGCTTCTTTGCAGAGGCGACCGTTGCCCAAAGAGGCCGGCATTTTGGCGAGAAGGTGATAAGGTTCAAGCAGCAGGCCACCGAGTATGCCAGAGCCTATGAGTGCTGCTGGGGGCGCTACTACAACTGCAGCCGAACGCGTATTGGGATGTATTGTGCGGCCCTGGATGCAGTAGTGCGGTGTTCGCGAGACACGAGGTAACGGAGATTCAGAAGTGGGTTCAGGAAGTCTGCCAGGCGATCTCCTCTCCGCTGGCGGACTTCGCCCGCGAACGCTGCGGTGTAAGCGTTCTCCGAACAAAGGGCCTGACTGTGCCGCCAGGCGCAACGATCTTCAACATCGTGCTCCGTCACGACGTGTTCGACAATCGGGACGTGGACGGGCTGTTGCACGAACTGGCCCATGCGCGGCTGGATCACCGGGAGCTGAATCCTTCGAGGGAGCTGCGTGCGGCCTACGAAGAGCAGGCAAATAGGCTCAAGCAGGAGTGGTTGTGCATTTGGGAGTCAAGGGACTACAAACCTGATGTGACCAACGCGCACCCCTTCCCAGCAGAACTGCAAAAGGAGGCGACGGCCGAGAACGGCGAGGGAGGCCAGTAGGTCGGGCTGCCGTTCGGGGCCGGGGGAAGGTAGCGGCTGCCGCATGCGTTCAACAGCGGAGAGTGGCTGAGGGCAATGCCGTCGGTGCCGGATGGGGTCCCGTCGCGTGCCGCTCGGAGGTGCCTGTAATGGATGAAGCCCCTGAGCATTTGGAGAAGGTTCGAGCTTACTTCGAATTCATTGACGAGCATGTGATCGCCGCGATTCCCGATAGGTCCGTTGGTAGATCATCATGTTTTGCGAGCTTCCTGCTTCTGTGCGCGGCGATGGACGGCTTGGGGGGATTGATCCATGAACGCAACCGCGCCACCAACCACCAGAGGTTTGTCGAATTCTTGAAATGGATGCCAGCCGAATACCGACAGCATGAAGTGCCCCTTTGGAACCTGCGAAACGCGTTGGCTCATAACGCGCTCAACGCAGGGGCGTTCCTCTCGTTTGCGGACAACGCCTGCTGCTGCCACATGGACGAGGTTCCGATGAGCGACGGTCGAAAGCTGGTTTTCGTCCACACCGCGGCTCTACTGCGGGACTTTTGCGAGGCAAAAGGAAGGCTATGGAAGGCGCTGGCGGCGGATACTCCACTGCGGCGAAGGGCCGGAAGGCGGCTTGTATGGGAATCAGTGGAAGTGGACACGGAGGCGTATACTGAAAGGTTTCACGCGACCCCACCAGCGGAGCTGAACTTCTTACGCCAGAAGTGAGCGGCAGTGATGGAAGCGCGTGGGCCTCTGCTGCGGCGACTGGCCTGAGGAGAACTCAGACCTACAGGTCTTTCAGACATGGTTGGCGGTGATTGCTCAGGCGCGGTGGGGCGCTTACGGCTTGCCATAGCGTTCGGCGTAGAGGTCGAGGACCCGGCGGATCATCCTCTGGTAGGGCGTGCGCTGCGCCCGCGCCCTTTTCTTGAAGAACTCCACGCTCGGCCGGCTCAGGCTGATCGTCACCTTGACGGTCTCTTCTTTCAATACGAGCCTGTCCGGGGGCGGCAGGAAGTCCGGAATGACTTCCATGTCGAGCCGTTCATCCGTGTACCTTATTTTCCTGCTCATAGACCCTCCTGCCTTTTCGCCAGTAGCCCGCGCCGATGATTCGAATCGCGCCTTCTTTGTAAGTGAAGCGCACGGTGAGGATGCCGTCGCCTACCTTGCCGATGCAGAAACATCTCTGTTCCACGCCTCCGTGCCCCATGTCGCGGGCGATGACGCGGCGCGGGTCGAGAAAAGCCTGTTGCGCCGAGGCGAATGAGACGCCGTGCTTGCGGCGATTCTCGGCATCCTTGCGCGGGTCCCACTCGAAGCGAGCTTCTTCCGTCTGGCCTTGTCTCATGTGCGCACCTATATGCCCATATAAATGACCATACTAATATCTTGGTCGTTTGTCAAGCGTTTTGTGGAGGAGTCTTTGGCAAGCCGCGGCGGACCTGCCGAGCAGGAGATTGACTTGCCGGCCCGAGGGGCTGACCTTTGCCTGTGTGCGTGCTGGCGTCAGGGCGGTCACAGGCAGTTGCAGGGGGGTGCACGGGCGGGCGGATGCGTGCCCTTGAGCGCTATGGCCTCTTGCCACCCCTTGCTTGGACAGCGAAGGTGCGCTGGGGTAATATCCCCGTCCGCACGGCTGGACAAGCCAGCCGTGGCACACGTTGGTGTTCTATCTTGCATTTGGAGCCAGGTAGTTCCCCTTATGGGAGGAAATGCGGTGCACTACGCGATGCAGAACTGCATGATGGAGTTTTCGCTGAACTCTGCGAAGGTGCGCAAAGACCCCTTCAACGAGGTCGAGCTGGACGTCGCCTTCACCGGGCCTGACGGGCGCCAGAGGGTCGTTCCGGCGTTCTGGTCGGGGGGTGAGCTGTGGCGGGTGCGCTACGCCTCACCACTGGTGGGCAAGCACACATGGCGCACGGCCTGTTCGGACGCCTCTGACACGGGCCTTCATGGCCGCGAGGGCGTGCTGGAGGTCGTCCCGTACGAGGGCGAGAACCGCCTGCTCAGGCGCGGCCCGCTGCACGTGAGCGCGGACCGGCGCCACCTGGAACACGCTGACGGCACGCCGTTTTTCTGGCTCGGCGACACCTGGTGGATGGGCCTGTGCAAGCGGCTGAGCTGGCCGGGCGGCTTCCAGACGCTCGCCGCCGACCGCGTTCAGAAGGGCTTCACGCTCATCCAGATCGTCGCCGGGCTTTATCCCGACATGGAGCCGTTCGACGAGCGCGGGGCGAACGAGGCGGGCTATCCCTGGGAGCGGGGTTACGCGCGCGTCAACCCCGCCTACTTCGACATGGCTGATGTGCGCATGGACTGGCTCGTGCGGTCGGGCCTTGTGCCGTGCGTGGTGGCCTGCTGGGGCTACTTCATGGACTTCGCCGGCAAGGAGGTGCTCAAGAAGCACTGGCGCTACCTGGTGGCGCGCTGGGGCGCCTACCCCGTCGTGTGGTGCGTCGCCGGCGAGGTGCTCATGAACTGGTATCTGAGGAGGTTCAAGGACGAGGACGAGCGGTGCCGCTTTGAGGGGCGCATCCGCTCGGACTGGATCGAGGTGACGCGCTACCTGCGCGGGATTGACCCCTACCATCACCCGGTCACCGCGCACCCTGGCGGGCGAGGCTCGCGCGAGATGCTGGGCGACGAGCTTGTGGACATCGAGATGCTCCAGACGGGCCACAGCGGTCACGCGAGCGTCCCGAACACCGTCAACCAGATAACGGAGTCCGTCGCTCAGGAGCCGCGCATGCCCGTGGTCAACGGCGAGGTCTCCTATGAGGGCATCGGGGGCACATGCTGGCCGGAAGTGCAGCGGATCATGTTCTGGGTCTGCATGCTCAGCGGCGGGGCGGGGCATACCTACGGGGCGAACGGCATCTGGCAGCTCAACACGCGCGAGCGCCGCTACGGCCCTTCGCCGCACGGGATGGACTGGGGCCACATGCCCTGGGAGGACGCCTGTCAGCTACCGGGCTCGCGCCAGGTTGGCATCGGCAAGCGCCTGCTGGAACGCTACGAGTGGTGGCGGCTTGAGCTTGCCCCTGACCTGGTCGAGGGGCGCTGGACCCCCCAGAACTACTACGGCCGCTACGCCGCGCGCATCCCGGGGCAGTGCCTGATCGTCTACATCCTTCTCGGCCGGGGCGCGGTCACCGTGAAGGGGCTCGAGCCGGGCGCCCCCCACCGGGCGTTCTACTTCGATCCCGCCACGGGCGAGGAGTATGACCTCGGCCTGGCGGAGCCGGATGCGCAGGGGCGCTGGACCACATCCGGCATGCCGCCGCTCTACCAGGACCTGGTGCTCGTGATAGAAAGGGCCGCACGATGACCAGCCGCGAGCGCTACCTGGCCGTGATGCGCTACGGGGAGTTCGACCGCGTGCCCTACATCGCGGGCATGGGGCCGTGGCCGGAGACGCTGGAGCGCTGGAAGCGGGAGGGCTACGACTCGCAGCGGCCGCCCGAGTTTCCGACCGACCGGTTCGAGTTCCGGGGCGGATGGTTCTTCCCGAACCCGCCCTTCGAGCGCAGGGTGATCCAGGAGGACGCGGAGACGGTCCTGTATGTGAACCACGAGGGCATCCTGATGCGGGAGCGCAGGGACCAGCCGCACTCCTCGATGCCGCAGTTCGTGCGGTTCCCGGTCCAGACGCGCGCCGACTTCCGCGCCTTCTGGAAGGACCGGATGCAGCCGGACATGGCGGCGCGGCTGGGGGCGGGCTGGCGCCAGGAGCTGCGCGCGCACCGGCGGCGCGACTACCCCCTGATCGTCATCAGCGACCGGTGGGGCGGGTTCTTCGGCCCGCTTCGCAACATGACCGGCGTGGAGCGCCTGTGCGAGCTTTTCTACGACGACCCAGCGCTGGTGGAGGAGATGATGGACGCCGTGGCGGACTTCATCATCGCCATGATGGGGCAGGTGCTGGACGAGACGGACGTTGACGGCTACGGGTTCTGGGAGGACATGGCGTATAAGGCCGGGCCGCTGATCGGGCCGCAGATGGTGCGCCGCTACATGCTGCCGCGCTACCGGCG
>CAYYNS010000034.1:4120-10116 GCA_964473085.1 uncultured candidatus Brocadiaceae bacterium | reverse complement strand
GCCCGAGCCAGTCGCCCAGCAGGAACTGGAAACGCCCGATGACAAGCGACTCGCGCGCCATGACCGTGTAGCCGAAAGAGGCGCCGAAGGCGACCATCAGGAAGATGATACCCAGGCGCGAGATCGCCCCCACCGGCCCCCTGTGTTCGAGGCTGAAGAAGAAGTAAACCAGCACGGCCAGCACGCCCACCAGGATGACGATGCGGTCTACACTGGCGAACGCCTCGCCCCAGTGCTCGCTCTGCTGGAGGCTGGGGACGGCCCTCAGGATGGCGTAGGCGACGGCCAACGCGCCGCTGGCGACCTTCAGGGCGAGCGCCAGCCGTCCGCCTTTCGGCCCGTAGTAGGCGGTCGCTGAGAAGAGCACGGCGGCTGCTCCCAGGCCCGCCCAGCCGGTCCAGTGCATGGGGGTCGGCGTGATCGTCGCCCACACGTGCTTGAGGATGTTGCTGTGAATGGCGGGCTGGATGGCGAAGCCCGACCAGAATCCCACCAGCATGGCCAGCGAGTAGCGGCTCAGCCAGCCGTAATCCCTCGAAATCCTGAGAACGATCAGGATGCCAAGGGCGATCGGGATCAGCCGGATGAGTTCGGAGCGCTGCACGTCCACCGTGGGATCGAACAGCGGCGCTACCAGCACGTCGTATACCTGGGGCTTCATGAAGTTGTACCACTCCACGTTCAGCACGACCCCCAGGCCCAGGCCGACGAAGAGGTTCTCGGCGGCGCGGAAGAACGGGTTGTCCTTGTAAAGGAAGCTGAACATGGCGATGGTCATCACGACGCCCGCGATGATGGCGAGCGTGCCTGACCAGTCGGGGAGGCCGTCGCGGCGAGCCGGCATGGTCCCGACGACGAACAGCACCAGGTTAGCCAGCGCCAGGAATCCCACACAGGCTGCCAGGACCAGCACGTGTCTTCTGCGCTCGGCATTCACCGCTTACACCTCCCGGCGCTGGCGCTGCTTGGCGCGCAAGTAGAGCACGTTGCCCACGATGACGAACGCGATGATCACGACGTGGATGAGGCTCTGGGCGAACATGCCGCTCGTGCCCAGGCCGGGGCGCTGGATGAGGGACTCGTAGTCGGCCGCACCCCTCAGCCCGGCGATCAAGCCGTTGATCTGCCCCGCGTCCAGCCGCACGTAGAGGTCCGGCCCGGAAACGGCGGTGCAGGCTACGGCCATGGGGATGCGGTACTTGTCTCCCCCGTACATGATCCAGCCTTCGGCTGTCTGCCCGGCTGCCAGGTCAATGATGTAGGCAACCTCTTTGAGGGACCGGACCTCCTGGAAGATTGGCATGGCGGCGGTGGACCTGTTGCGGTAGTCCTGGGGGAAGGTGCGGGTGATGTTCTCGCCCATGCCGGTGATGACCTGCGCCATGCCCCCGGGCTGATAGCCGAGGTAGACATAGTCGCGGCCCCACTGCATGTCGGGCAACTCTTCGCCTGCCCGCTTGAACAGGTCGTTGGCGAAGTCGTTGCCGGTCGCCCAGAAAGTCATCCCGATCACCCTGAGGTTCCGGCGCAGGCAGTGGCGCAGCAGGGCCAGGCTGACCGGTTCCAGCTCAGCCTTGGCCTGCGGGTCAAAATCCATCGCCAGCAAGACCGCTGCTCTGCCTGGGAGCTCCTGGATAGTCTCGTAGACCTTCCTTACAGCCTCGTCCGGGGTGCCGGGCTGGCGTGCTGGCATCATGAGCGCGAACACCACGGCAGCGCTCACGACAAGGAACAGCCACCGGATGTCTCGCACCTTTTAGTCCCTCCCGCCCAGGTAGGTGCGCTCGATGCCGAATATGATCCTAAGCGACATGGCGATTGTGCCCAGGCTCACGCCCATCAGGATGCCGCGCCGGGCAGCAGTGTTCGGCACCTTCATCAGCCAGTCGGTGAGCCGTGGGAAATATCCGGTGACCATTTCGCCCAGCGGCACCCGACCCAGCATGACCACTATCGCCGCGATCAGAAGCAGGGTGGCCTCCACGCTGCGCGCGCGGAACGTGCGCACGGCTGCCGAGGCGATGAAGAACCCCAGCAGGCTGAACATCGTCGCGCCCGCAGGCACGTAAAGCGCATCGTAGAGCCACTGATAGAAAGACCTCTCCGTCACCTGTGCATTCAAGAACCAGCGACCGCCGTTATGGATTGATGCAAGCGCCACCACGCCGAAGCCGATGAAGAAAAAGATGCTGTAGCCCCAGCCTTCTTCCCTCTTGCGGAGCCGGTCCACGTGCAGGCGAGTCAGGCTGTAGGTGCCCAGCACCCACGCCACGCCGCCAATGATGACTGACCACTGGCTGATCAGCTCCTTGGTGTCGGAAGCCCACGGGTGCGCCGTGTACTGGATCGCGAACCCGAACAGGCCGAGCAGGAAGGCCAAAGCGACCGGGATGACCAGCTTGATCGTGCGCATCTTCCCTCCCGCTGCCCGGCCCTGTCCGGGGGGCAGCTCAGAAACCCTTCTCGTAGGCCTCGAACAGAACGCGCAGCCAGTTCAGCCCGAAATTCGACACGACTATCCCCGCTGGCAGCGCCGCCAGGAGAACCGCCTTGCCAGCGTCCTGGGCCTTGATCGTCGCCAGCATCTTCAGGTTCTTCGACAGGTAAGCCCCGGCAGCATACAGCTCCTCGCCCATCAGCGTGTAGTCGCAGGTGGTGATGAAGAACGGGATCTGAATAAAGGCATCGGTGGCCGCAATCTGTATGGCGCCGGTAGTGGCGCCCACCTCGGCCAGGATCAGCGACTCCGCAAAGAAATAGCCCATGAAGAAGTTGGCGGCCGGACGACGGCGGTTCATGATCCCTGCCACGGCGGCCACATAGGGGAACTGCTCGGAGGCGGCCATGAACACGTTGTCGGGCTTGAACCCGTCCGGCCGGCCCGCCTCCGCATACCCCTCCTGCACGACCTCGTAGCTGACCGAGTAGACAATCGGGTCGTTGTTGACCACCAGCAGGTCGCTGTCGTACTCTGCGATCCTGCGCGCCATGCGGCCAAGGATGCTGAGGCTGGCCAGAACGGCGATGTCGCTCACGCCGGTCAGCCCGTGGACGAACAGCGCTGGCTTGCCCATCTCCGTGGCCCGTCCGATGGCTTCGTCAACCGCCTCCAGCCCCGCTATGCGGCGCAGGAAGACGTCCGGTTTGTGGCGCACGTATGCGATCATGCCCAGCACGACGCCCGTGAAGAAGAGGGCGAACAGAAGGTTCACGAGCCTCGCCTCATCGAACAGGGCGGGTCGGGGCGCTGCTGCTCCCGCAAGCCCCACGCCCTCCGGCGGGACCGCGCCCGGCGAAACTGCTGCCAGGCGCAGCTCGTAGCGGCGACGGGCGTGCTGGCGTGCGAGCTTCGCCGCCCGCTTCTCGGCCGCCGCTGCCAGCACCGTCAGGCGCGTCCTTTCGCGGCGGGCATATGGCTCCTCGGGCCGGCTGAAGCGGCCCTCCCGGAGCCGAAGGGCAAGCTGCGAGGTCTTGGCGGCCACCCAGCTCTCCCAGCTCCTGCCGCCTGGTTCGAGGGCCTGGCGCGCCGCCTTCCACCGGTCGAGCGCCTCCGGCGGCGCCCCTGGGTCATCCGCCTGCATGCCGGCCCGCCGCGCCTCGATCAACTGCTCAACCAGCAATGTCGAATCGGGTGAGGCCGCTCCAGCCGCTGCCTCAAGCGCGGGCACGTCAGCGTCTGCCAGGACGGCGTTCAGTTGCCAGAGAACGTCGTCCTCGATGCTGAAGAGCGATATTCCCTTCTGCCAGCGCTCCAGGCAGCTTTCGGCCAACATGCATGCGTATGCGAGCTGGTCAGACGGGTCGTATGAGGCCGCCTCCTGCGGGCCGATGTCGAGCGCCCTGCGCGCCGCCTGGAGCTTTTCCTTGAGCGAGGGCAGCCCCCGAGCGACTGCCTCGGGCGACGCCTGGTCCGGTGCCAGGCCCAGTAGGTCGGCGAGCTGGATGCGCGTCTCCGCCTCCACAAGGGCATAAGTGCAGGCGAATTCGGCTGCCTTGCGCAGGCAGGTGTCGCGCTTGCTGGCCATGCTGGTGCGCAGCCGGGCGGCGCCCGCTGCTGAGTCCTCCAGGTAGAGCGCCCACTGTCGCGCCGGGCGCAGGGCCGCCAGCTTTCCTTCGAGGTCCTTGAGTTCTTGGTCGGAGGCGGCGTTCCGCAGGGCGGCCTCCGCCTGCCGGTCCAGCAGCTCCTTTCTGCGGCGCGTCAGCTCGTCCCAGAGCTTGAGCACGTCGAGCTGGTCGGGCTGCAATGCGAGGCCTGCGCGGCGAATGTAACGCTCCTTTTCCTGGCCGAGCCTCTCTGTCCAGCCCGGGCCATATTGCTTCAGCCGCCGCAGCATGCGTTTTTGCTCGGCGAGGTCTTTCTTGAGGCCTATCAGTTGCTGCTCGCAGTCCTGGAGGCTTCCGTTGGCCGCTTTGACCCACTCCGCGTAGCGCTGCTCGGTCTGGAGCCAGTAGATCGGCACGGCCGCCACAGGCTCGACCAGCACGCAGTGCTCCTGTCCCGGGCTGAAGTGGTATGGGTAGTAGGGGGCGACGTCAGGGTCTGTAGGGAATCCAGTTTCGGGGCCGAGTCGCCGGCACTCGAACCACCGGCGGTCTGACCCGCGGCGGATGAGGACCACGTACTCGAACTGTGTGTCAGGCTGAGGCATGCGCGGCCAACGAATGGCCAGGCGGGTGCCGTTGTCGTTGCGAGCCGGCTCGACGACTGTGTAGCGTGGCTGGGGCGCAGCGCGCACGCAGCTGCAAGCAGCAAGCAGCACAAAGGTGAGCAGGGGCAGGGACTTCGTGCACGTACCGGGTCTCTCAAGGCCGCCTGTAGCTGTTGCCCGCGTTGCGCTCACGCTTGCATCACCTCGACGTTGGACCGGGGCACAAGCAGGCTGCGTCCGTCCTGCGTGCGCACGCGCAGGGCGCGCACCCTGGACTCCGTCTCGATCTGGACCAGGCCCGGGATGAGTTCCTCGACCTGACCGATGGCGCCGAAGTGAGGCTCCCGAATGACCCTCACTGAGTCGCCCTCGCGCAGGCCGTCAGCATGTGCCCTGGGCCCAGCCTCGCCCCGGCCGGTTGGCGAGCCGTCAAGTGAGACGATGATCTCCGGGCGGATGACTCCCGCGCGGATTTGCGTGGCGCCGCAGACGCTGGCGCGCCGTCCTTCCATCTCCGCCAGCAGTTCGTAGGTGCGCCGGGCCATCGGCAGGCGCCCGAAGCCTTCCGTGAGCACGAGTGTCAGGCCGACCTGTTCGGAACCTGTCACGGCGACGCCGATATCGTAGCCGAGCACCAGGCGCAGGTCGGCGGCCGGCATGGCTGCCGCAACGATCGCCACCGCCCCAGCCCGGCGTGCGGCCTCAACCAGCGGGGCTGTGACGCGAGAGCCGACCACGATTATGCAGTCCTGACAGGCCGGTCCAATCTCGTCGCTTCCGACCACTGTGTCGGGGGCCTGCGCGATCACCTTCAGCCGTCCGCGGCGCTCACCGCCCACGCCGAAGATGCCCTGCACCAGCGCGGCCTCGGCCTCCACCACAGCCCCTTCGCTGGGGATCACCTCGACCACCGTGCCGTCCACGTATGCCTCGACGGTAACTTTCTGCGGCGGCTCGCGTACCATGACCTGGCCCGTGAGATCTGAGATGCTTTCGACCGTGCCATCCGCCGGGGCACGGCAGACAGCCCTGAGCCACTTGATCCAGGGGCGCGTCTGCGCGATCGGCTCGCCCCTGTGCACGCGGTCGCCTTCGCGCTTGAGCATGTTGCCAGGCAGCTCTTCGGGCCGCACGCCCAAGAGGTTCGCCACGTTGACGGGGTGCACCTGTCCGGGCAACTCGGCCTCGGCGACGGGCATTTCGGCCCTGACGCGCTCGCCCGGGGTGACGAGCACCTTTCCGGCCAGCGGCAGCAGCCTGCGCTTGCGGATCAGTGTCCGCCGTGTCACCTTCAGCCCTGGTGTGTAGGCGTGAGCCACGTGCTTTCCTCCCGGCTCATCACTTCGC